>CAZZDT010000446.1:0-4215 GCA_964652435.1 uncultured Bdellovibrionales bacterium | reverse complement strand
GTACGCACAGGAGATACTGTAGAAGTAATCTCAGGCAAGTATCGCGGTAAGCAAGGTAAGGTTCTGGAGTTCTTGGCGGATAAAGACCGTGTAGTTCTCGAGGGTGTAGGTGTAGTAAAGCGTCACCTTAAGCCAAACATGGACCCTAAGGTACCCCAAGGCGGAATCATTGAAAAAGACGTGAGCGTTCACGTTTCAAATGTTCTTCCTTTGGACCCTAAAACGAATAAGCCAACGCGTGTTGGTTACAACGTTTTGGAAAATGGAAACAAGGTACGAATTTCACGCGCAACTGGTGAGCAAATCTCAGAGGTTTGATTGCCCAGGAGTGAACTGGCGATACGTCGCCTAGGAGAAGGTCATGGCTGAGGAAGCTGTAGAAACTACAAAGTTGGCAATGCCACGGTTGCTCAAGAAGTACCGTGATGAAGTTGCCGCAGGGATGAATGAAGAGTTCAAGTATAAGAACGTCATGCAGGTCCCGAATATCGAAAAAATCACAATTAACATGGGACTCGGTGAAGCAGTAGCTAACCCGAACCTCATCAAGACAGCGGTTGAAGAATTAACCATAATCGCAGGTCAGCGTGCAGTTATCACTCGCGCGAAAAAGTCTATCGCGACGTTTAAGCTTCGCGAAGGAATGCCTATTGGATGCATGGTTACACTTCGTGGCCAGCGCATGTGGGAATTCATGGACCGCCTGGTGTCTGTCGCTCTACCACGTACTCGTGACTTCAAGGGTATCAGTGGAAAAGCATTTGATGGCCGTGGAAATTATACGCTCGGACTTAAAGAGCAGACCATTTTCCAGGAAATCGAATACGACAAAATCGACAAAATTAAAGGTATGAACGTTTGTTTTGTCACATCGGCTAAAACTGATGAAGAAGGCAAGGCGCTACTTAAGCGTTTGGGAATGCCTTTTAAGAACTAATTCGCTAACGATTCAAACGTTTGAATTATAGAGGAGAGAGCAACATGAATACCGATCCTATTGCAGATATGCTGACCCGGATCCGGAATGGTTGCGGAGCCCGAATGGGCAAAGTACAGATGCCGAGCTCAAAATTGAAGGTAAAGATTGCCGAGATTTTGAAGGCAGAGGGTTACATCGAAGATTTCAGTGAGTTCGACGGCCGCGTGGCTAAGGAACTCGAAGTTGGACTTCGTTATGACAAGCGCGGCAGTGCCGTTATTGAAGGCATTCAGCGCGTATCGAAGCCTGGTTTGCGCCAGTACTTTCGAGCCAAGGAGATTCCAAAGGTTCGCGGTGGCTTGGGTGTAATGATTCTTTCAACCTCACATGGTGTGATGACCGATCGCTCGGCACGCAAGGCAAATGTTGGCGGTGAGCCCATTTGTTCCGTGTGGTAATAGCGAAACGCAGGGAGAATTAAGATGTCTCGAATTGGACGTAAGCCAGTTGAACTTCCAGAGAAGGTTCAGGTTACAGTTGATGGGCGCGCCGTAAAGGTCGTTGGTCCACTGGGTACACTTGACACGTTGATGCCTGAAGGCGTGACGCTGGATGTTGATGATAAAGAAATTAAGGTGAACGCACCGGCTAAGAAGACTCGCGCAAACGCAGGGTTTCTTGGACTGGGTCGTGCACTCGTAGCAAACATGGTTACTGGCGTAACCAAGGGTTACGAGAAAAACCTTTTGATTAATGGTGTTGGTTACCGAGCAGAACTCAGCGGAACAAAGCTGACGTTATCGTTAGGTTACAGTCACCAGATTTTTCTTGAGATGCCAGAAGGCATTAAGTGCGAAGTTGATAAGAGCCAGACCAAGGTCAAGATCAGCGGATGTGACAAACAAGTTGTTGGAAACATCGCTGCTCGTATCCGCTCCTTCAAGGTCGCTGAACCATATAAGGCAAAGGGTGTTACCTACGAAGGCGAACAAGTTCGTCGTAAAGTTGGTAAGGCTGGTTCTAAGTAACGCACGTTTGCTGTGCATTAGGAGTTCGACATGGCTGCAACACGGAGCATGAAGAAATTAAGCGTACGCAAGCGACGCGGTATTCGGGTACGAAAGAAGATCTTTGGTACTGCAGAACGACCACGTTTGAGCGTATTCCGCAGCGCGAAGCATATCTACGCGCAGGTAATCGATGATGAGCAGGGCAAGACTCTTGCTGCTGCTTCAAGTGTAAGTAAAGGCGTATCCACAGAGGGCAGCAAAAAAGAAGTTGCCGCCGCTGTAGGTAAGGCCCTTGCTGACAAGTGTAAAGAATTGAACATCGCTGAAGTGTCTTTTGACCGAAATGGTTTTCGGTACCATGGACGCGTTAGTGCAGTTGCTGATGGCGCCCGTGAAGGCGGACTGAAGTTCTAGGAGACTAAGTGATGGCTTATAAAGACGAACAAGTAGAAGGCGAAGTTGTAGATCGCCTGGTTCATTTGAACCGAGTTGCCAAGGTAGTTAAGGGCGGTCGTCGTTTTTCATTCAGCGCATTGGTTGTTGCTGGAGACGGGAACGGTAAAGTCGGATTCGGCCTTGGTAAAGCAAACGAAGTACCTGAAGCGATTCGCAAGGGTTTTGACCAAGCCAAGCGGGACATGTTCGAAGTTCCTCTGGTTAACGGTACCGTTCCTCATCAGATTACTGGTGAATCAGGAGCAGGCCGCGTTTTCTTGAAGCCGGCATCTGAAGGTACTGGTGTTATCGCGGGTGGTGCTGTGCGTGCGGTTCTTGAATCTGCGGGTGTTCACAACATCCTTACCAAGTGTATTGGTAGCAACAACCCACATAACGTGGTTCGTGCCACCATTGCAGCTCTTAAAGGTCTGCGTTCAGCTGAAGAAATCGCTGAGCGACGTGGAATGACCGTTGAAGAAATTCGAGGTTAATCATGGCTGAAAAGCATTTTCGCGTGAAGCTGAAGAGAAGTGGAATCGGTCGCCCAGAGGACCAAAAGAGGACTCTGAAGGGGCTTGGCCTAACACGATTTGGTAGAACTGTATCTTTGAAAGATACACCTGCAATTCGTGGAATGATTCGTAAGGTTGTACATCTTGTAGATGTTGAACCTGTCGAAGGACCGATTCAGTAAGACTTACGTTTATGCCGCGAGGCATAAGTTCTGATTGAAGGACGATAGTTATGCAATTGCATGATCTACATGCACCTAAAGGTGCCAACAAGAATCGTCGTCGCGTTGGACGTGGCGAATCTTCCGGCTGGGGCAAGACCTCTGGTCGTGGACACAAGGGCCAAGGCGCTCGTACTGGTAAGGGTAAAACTTTTGCCGGTTTCGAAGGTGGCCAGATGCCTATGTATCGCCGTATGCCTAAGCGCGGCTTTACCAATATCTTTGCTAAGAACTGGGCCGAAGTGAACGTTGATATGCTTCAGCGTTTTTTCAAGGCAGATGACGTTGTTAGCCTCGAAACCCTCCGCGGAGTAGGGCTTGCCGCTAAGAAGCACGACGGTGTTCGTATTCTTGGTCGTGGCGAGTTGAATATCGCGCTTAAGGTTGAGGTTGCTCACGTTACTGCGGGCGCAAAGAAGAAAATTGAAGAAGCCGGCGGTTCTGTTGCCGAATAATCCCGTAAAAAGGGTTCTTTCGTGCGCGAGTCTCTTGGACTTTTCTTAAATCTCTTCTATTGAAGCAAGGCGGTCAGCCCGACCGCCCTGTATATCTCAAATTTCGCGGAAAAACGGGAGAGCCCGCTTATTCCGCCCACGGGAGTAAGCATCGTGGCATCTGGTTTTTGGAACATTGGCAAGATCCCCGAACTTCGTAACAGGATCCTGTTTACGGCAGCTCTTTTGGCTATTTACCGAGCGGGTATCTTTGTAGCCATCCCCGGCGTCAATCGTGTTGAACTGAGCAAGGCTCTAAGCAGTCTTGAGGGAACTCTTTTTGGGTTCTTTAATATGTTTTCAGGTGGCGCATTTGAGCAAGCGAGTATCTTCGCCCTTGGCATCATGCCTTATATCTCCGCGTCGATTATTATGCAGCTTTTGGCGGTTGTTATTCCGACGGTAGAGCGTCTTCAGAAAGAGGGCGAGGCTGGTCGAAAGAAGATCAATCAGTACACACGTTATGGCACCATCGCGTTATCAGTTATTCAGGGTTTTGGCGTCTCGAGCTGGTTAACTCAGGGCATCGGAGGCTTAACGGTTGTTGAGAATCCCGGTCCTGGTTTCTACTTTATGACCATCCTGACGCTTACCGCGGGCACAACCTTTGTAATGTGGCTC
>CAZZDT010000445.1:0-4216 GCA_964652435.1 uncultured Bdellovibrionales bacterium | reverse complement strand
GAAAAGATTCACTCGGAATAATCGAAGAATTCGAATTGGAGGAGTTCGAGGAAAAAGTCCGCCAAGGACATATCGGTCCGCACATGGAAGTTTGCTTCCCTGTGGTTACCGGAGACCGATTCGTATCGGCCAAAGAACTCGAGCTTTATCAAGGCCTTTACCAAACAGATGTACTCAATTTTAAGAGGTATTTTCACTTAGGCCGGATCCCATGGTTAACCATGGCACTGATTGCTGCTCTCTGTGCCGTTCACTTTTGGTGGGCTGAGGCCCCAGGTCGCTCAGCTGACCAATTGCTCCAACGAGGTGCTAAAAGTCTGCCATTGATGCTGGAGCTTGGCCAATGGTGGCGGCTTATCACCGCGAACTTCATCCACGTTTCCGGATGGCATCTTTTGGTCAACTGCCTCTTCCTCTTCAATTTAGGCGGTCCAGCCGAAGCCATCTTTCGACGACTCGATTACATTCTCATTCTGGCCGCTACCGCAGTGGGGGGCACACTGCTCTCAACCATCGTCAATCCAGCGGTGAGTTGTGGAGCAAGCGGTATCGTATTCGGGGTCTGGGGAGCTTCTGCGACCTTTGGCATACGCTACCGGCACATGCTGCCAAAGCGTTACCGTCGCTACTTTATCGGGAGTGTTATTCCCTATTCGATATTTGCTCTTTATATGGGCATTGCCATGCCTGGTATCGACAACTGGGGCCATTTGGGTGGACTGATTATTGGTAGCGCTCTGGCCTGTGTGTTGCCCGCAAGAATGCTTCGGCCACAAGACCCATGGGCAACATCCAAAATACTCGTCATGGCTATTGGAGCTCTCCTGATTGCCTTAGGAAGTCAATTTGCAGCTGGTGCCGGTGACTTGGTTCGCAACCATTATTATCCACGAAATGGTTTAATCGTAGCCGTTCCCCAAAACTGGCTCACCTTGGTCGAGGACCGTGAAATCAACACGGAGAACTACGCGTACCATAATGAAGCAAGCGTGGTTATTGCCTTTGAAACCCGCGAAGTAAAACACCCCGGCAACCTCGAAACCTTTACCAAGGAATTTCTAGAACTGGACTTCGCCGACCAATTAGAAATCCACAATGCTCGTGGCCTGAGGGTTCAAGACCCAACCAATGTGGTCATAGCAGGATATCCTGCTAAAAAAATCGATGCCGATATCATCACACCGCGTACTGCGTCGACTGCAACATACTTTTTGATCACCCGCGGAAATTACCGATACGTGATCAGTTTCAGTGCGCCTATTTGGCTGAGAAAGTCCTATGAGATGCTTCTGGGAGCTATTATTGGCAATATCGAGATTTCCGAACCCGCTCGACTTTTAACGGCCAGAGAGAAATTCGCAAAATCGGAATCACCAAAAACACAAGCGGATTTGGGTTTGGCACTTTGTTATGCTGGGATGTGCAAGGAAGGTAAAACCTACTTGGGCGATGCTATCGAAAAATGGCCCAACGCAGGCGAACCTTACTCGGCCTTGGCACGCATCTTTTATGAAAACCGAGAGCAACTTCCCCAGGCCTGCCGCCTGATTCGTCATGCACTTCAACATCAAACTCTAACGTCCGATCTCATGATGCTGGCGGTTACTTTGCACGAAAAGTGCGATGATGAGCCAAGAGCACGTAAATTACTTCGAGCTGCCATCAAACGATTTCCTCAAGATCGAGCACTCAAACTGAGAGCGAGAAAACTTAATCTTGAAGGGTTAGAAGAACTTCTGCGCTCCATTAAGAAGCCTTAAGCACCGCCTCATCAAAATCTAAACTGATGGGACAATGATCTGAGCCCAAGGTATCCGAATGAACCGTCGCGTCTTTTAAAAATGGCATGGCTGCTTCTGAAACCAAGGCATAATCAATCCGCCAGCCCACATTGCGCTCCCGCACTCCCTTACGATTGCTCCACCACGTATAGTGGCCTTCAACATCCCCATGGACATGTCGAAAACTGTCAACCCAGCCAGCTTGAAGCCACCGATCGAGTTCTTCACGCTCATTGGGGCAAAAACCACTGGTTTTGTGGTTTTGTTTGGGCCTGGCCAAATCGATTTCCCGGTGGGCGGTATTGAAGTCACCCATCACAACCACCGGACGACCCTTTTCGCGTTCAACTTCCAAAACCTCGAACAGGCGCTGGTAAAAATCTAACTTGAAGGGAATTCGGCTGTTGTCACGGTTTTTACCCGATCCATTGGGAAAATAGACGTTGGCCACCACCAAAGAGCCCCATTCACCAATTTGAACTCTTCCTTCGCAGTCAAACTGCTCTTCACCGATGCTGGTTCGAACCTTTTCAAATGTACGCCGTGCATAAAAAGCTACCCCACTGTAGCCTTTGCGCTCAGCCGGCGAAAAATGGGTGGTCCAACCCTCGGGCTCTCTTTGCTCTTCCGTGAGCTGTTCCGGCAGCGCTCGCACTTCCTGCAAGCCAACGATTTCTGCATCTGTGGCTTGAAGCCAATCTGAAAAACCCTTTTTGTAACATGACCTTAAGCCATTTACATTCCAAGACACTAAACGCATGGATTCTCGTCCCTTCCGCGCATTAAATCGGCTGCATGATTGCAGTCTGCCAGAGTTGGAATAAGTCCCTTGGGCGCTCTTGGCAAGCCGTTGATATTCCTGGAGGTCATTCAGATCGTATTCGTCCTAAAAGAGTGGACGAATCGAGGTTTTAGGCGGTTGACACAAACACAACCTTAAAGCATTTAGGCTGATATTCGAAGGCCTCTGCCGGGGAAGCAGCAAACGACTCGGTGGGGGAAGCAAAAACTTACGAAAGAGTAAATTCCATGGCCGGCAACACCCCGAAAAACCTACTCGTTCATCCGAAACAGGTTATCGCAAACCCAACTTCTTCTGAGCTCCGTGAAATGGTGGCAGCAATGCCAAACGCCACAAAAACTGAGTTTGGAAACTACGCAGTGAAAATCAAGGTAAAGGCTCGATCCAAAAAATCGACCTTCATCGTTACTGATTCACCTGAGCAGCACACAGACCAGTGTATGAGCCCTGAAAAAGCAGAAGAGATGGCTCAACTGCAGAATGAATACATCAAGGACCAAACCATGTTGGTGATTGATGGATTTATCGGCGGTGACCCAGCAACCCGAACTGCTTGCCGACTGACCATCGAAAAGACCAACGCAAACATTGCAGCCATGCAACAGCAGCTCTACTTCACGCCTACGGCTGAAGAACTCGAGACTTTCGAACCAGAGCTCAACATCATCTACACGCCCAATCTTGCAGCTGAAGGCTTTCCAGATGACCGTCTGATTTCAGTCGACCTCGACAACAAAATCACACGTGTTTTCAACTCTGACTACTTTGGCGAGTCCAAGAAGGCTGGCCTTCGCATGTGGAACAAGCTTGTTTATGACAAGGGCGGACTTCCACTGCACGCTGGCTGTAAAGTCATTCCAGTAGGCGACGAAAAGCGTACTGCTCTGATCATCGGCCTTTCAGGCACAGGTAAAACAACGACTACATTCACCAAGCAAAACAGTAGCCAGCCTGTTCAGGATGACTTTGTTGCTCTGATGCCAGACGGCAGCGTGCTTGGAACAGAAAACGGTTGCTTCGCGAAAACTTTTGGCCTCAATGCCGAAAATGAGCCGATGATCCACAACGCTGTGGTTCAGCCAGAAGCTTACCTCGAGAACGTTTCTGTTGACGAAAACGGTAAAGTCGATTTCTACGACAAGAGCTTCACTGAAAACGGTCGGGCGACATTCCCCTTCCGTCTCATTCCAGATGCAGCAGATCCAAAGACACTGCCTCCGGTAAGCTTCGTATTGATTCTCAACCGCAACGAAAACATCATTCCAGCCGTAGCGCGCCTCACTAAAGAGCAAGCAGCTGCATACTTTATGCTGGGTGAAACCAAGGGAACTTCGGCCGGTGGCGCAGAAGAAGCAGGTAAGGCGCTTCGCGTACCAGGCACCAACCCCTTCTTCCCACTCCTTCATGGACAGCAGGGCAACCGCTTCCTCGAATTGGGTGAGAAACTTCCCTTTGAAGTGTATCTCATGAACACCGGATGGGTCGGTGGCGTTGACGGAACTGAATTTTCTAAGAAAGTGAAGATCCGCCACTCATCAGCTGTGGTTCAAGGAATTGCCGAGCAGGCGATCTCTTGGAAGAAGTGTGCAACCTTCGGATATGAGGTGGCAACCAAGCTGACTGGCATGAACAA
>CAZZDT010000444.1:0-4234 GCA_964652435.1 uncultured Bdellovibrionales bacterium | reverse complement strand
GAGAAAATTATGTGTTGGCGGCAGACCGATATCTCAAAACGAAAATCATCGACCTTGACGAGTGCTACGATGTCATTGTGGTGGGCGCCGGTATTCACGCGGCAACCTTTGTCTATTCAGTGAAAAAGAATTGTCCCCATTTAAAAGTATTGATTGTGGAGAAAAGTGATTCCATATGCTCTACGTTTTGTCGGCTGGGTGATTCATTGGTGCTCAACTCGCCAACCTTCTCTAAGGTCGACCTCAATGCGAACTTTTTTCCTGGGCACTTTATTCAACTTAGTGACTTCGATGAACTCGCGCAAAGGGCATTTCCCACAGCAAAGCATCTTTATGAACTGGCAACCATGATGCTCTTTCACGCCGATGCCGATATCCTGTTTAATTTTCAGGTGCACGACTTGGATAAAGGCGATGGTAAATACATTGTTTCATCCAATGGTCAGGACCTTCATGCCAGGAGTGTGGTGCTTGCCAATGGGATGGGTGCGCAAAAAAAAGATGCGTTTACCCGAGACGTATTTTCCCCCCGCGTGATGGACGGAGATGACTTTATTTCCTCGTGTCACGAGGATAAAGCTTTCCTTGAATCCATCCGCAAGAAAAAGCTTGCGGTGGTTGGCGCTGGTGATACTGCAAATTGTGTCATGGAGTACCTTCTGCCCTTGACGTACCCAAACAACCATTATGAGTCATTCAGTAAGGGGCCGTTCTTGCCGTCGCTCTTGTATTGGATAGGCCAAAGTGCCGAGAGCGTCCAAGAGTTCTATTTTGCAAATAAGAAAAGATACTGTCACTCGGGTGGCATCATTGAATTCTTCTGGGATGGTGATACTCCTTTTGATTTACCCACGGAGTCTTGGGTCAAAACAAAATCCCTGATCCGATGTATTCCGGATAAACTTTTGTCGTTGACGCATCTTGGGGATTCACTTGAGCTTAGAGCAGGTAGTCAAATCTTCAGTGCCGACTTTGTGATAGACTGTACGGGCCGGTTTAATGCACTAAGCCATCAACTCCTTAAGAGAGATTATGAGTTTGTGGAAGGCGACCTTCGCTTCGCCGGTGGGGGATGGGATGAGAGTGCCGATGCGTTTTCTGCCTTATCCCGGATTGTACCTCATCAGAGAATCGCCTGTCGGTTGAAGGGTGAGCACATCTTTATGATTGGATGCGCAGCGCCTCTCCAAGAGATGGTTGACGACGCGGAAGCGCGAGATGGTTCCTTAAGATATCAAGAAGAGCAGCAGAGTATCACCAATAGCAAGATTTCCTTGGAGCACACCTTGCCTCGGTCGTTCGCTTTTGCCTCTCTGTTTCCAGATTTTCTTGCCTAAGGTTTTCCTAGCGAAGCACTGCTTATGCATCAGTGGCAGTGGCCAGCATGACAATAGTTGCAACATTGGTCGTTGGTAGAAGAGCAGCTGGCGCCGGGTGGGAGGCAGTCCCCAGAGTCATCCACATCGTCTTCGCTGGGGAATTTGCATAGTCCGAGGGAGCCGATGTTGGAGTCGGTGAAGATGCCCACGCATGCAAAACCCTCGGCTTCACATTCGCTGTCGCTGCAGCATACTTGATGGCAGAAAGATTCGCCGGTGATGGTGTCGGGAGCGCACCAACCGCCCGCTGCGCAATAGGGGCCGGCGGAATTGTCGCAAGGCTCGTCTACAGCTGCGGTATTGGGTGGTGGAAAGCAGCTTAGTCGACCCTCGCTGTCGAGGTCACAGGTCTCACCCTCGGCGCAGCCTTGACCGTTGCGAGGGTCGCACGGCGAGGGCCCAATGAAACACGAGAAGGGCAATAGACGGACGATGTCTTCGTTGGTGTCAGATTCAGAATTTGAATCGTCTGGGTCTGTTGGGGAATTGTCTTCTGTGGACGCTGTAGAATCGTTTGATGTGGAATCTGAAGCGCAGTCAGGGTTGGAGCTTGATTCACATGGGTCTGTGCGTGCTGTGGTGGTTTCTTCGTTGCCGCCACATGAGATGGTGAGGACACCCGCAAGACATAAAACCATCAATCGATAAGGCATTCTCTAACTCCCTGGTATGCTTTTGGTAGCAAGATAACGAAAGGAATCTATGGATTTTGCAATCGACTTGCAAGAGCGATGGACGTATACCGTGGTCCGTGAGATGAGCCATAAAGCAACTTGTTTGGGTAGAGGACTCGGCTAGAGTGGCCTTGCCGAGGAAGAGGAAGAAAGCATGTCGGATGTTCGATTCAAGGTGGGTACGGCCGTCATGTGTAATCTTGGTCCGGAAGGCTGGAAGCTAGGAAGGGTTATTGCTCTTCAT
This sequence comes from uncultured Bdellovibrionales bacterium, assembly GCA_964652435.1. GTDB lineage: Bacteria > Myxococcota > XYA12-FULL-58-9 > XYA12-FULL-58-9 > JABJBS01 > JABJBS01. The sequence goes on along the minus strand of CAZZDT010000444.1, from coordinate 1,937 downwards.
TACCGCGAGGCGCACTGGGCATCAGAGCGCAGTGCTCCTTATCAAGTTGCATTGGAAGATGACCACCGACTTATCTATGTCCCAGTGGATGATGACCGTTGTTGCCGAGAGCCAAGGCCCGAAGACTTGAGAATGGTACAGCGAATAGATGCCTTGGCTGAGCTTGGAGCAGACACTCAAGAACATGAACAAACAGGCTTGGGCGCTTTGGCCCAAACCCGCCTGAGCTGTGAGCCCCAACTTGCAGAGCCAGGATACCCAAGTTACCGAAGTGGGCACTGCGAAGGTTGCAATCTTTGTCCTCAAGGCTGGCTTTACGCCGAACTCTATAGCGAGCACTATCGCTGTGCAGAGCGAAACGGACTCAAGGTTACCCATTGCGTCGTTGACCTTGGTACGGTCCGTGTTGGCGATTCGATTGGTGATTTGGCAAATCAGGATTTTAAGGTTGGTGAGGGATTTTTGCAGGCGCCTACATTGATGAGGCTTCCACCGGGGCTTGGTTTTTCCGACGATGGCACCATCACGGGGGAAGTGCGCTTCGACCCACATCGAGAGGCGGTCTATTCCGTAGAGTTCGTAGCGGTGAGTACCGCAGCTTGGGACAATCCCGAGATTGGAATTGTTCGCTTGGAGATGAACTTTCAGGTTGAGGGTAATCAACCGCCGAAGGACTTTGAAGAGGATATTTTCAGTCGAGACCAGCAAGAAGCCCGAGTTTACGCAAGACAGGCGGTTCAGGAGGTTTGGGACCTGTGGGAGCAATGGGAAGAGGGTGTCCTGGGAAACCGTGAAACTCGGGCGCGAATCGGCTCTGTCTTGAGCCGTCTTCGGAGTTTGCTGGAACGTCATCCTCGACTGGACAACGGCAGATGGTGGGCCCAGCTTGGTGGATTCTATATGAATGTTCATAAGCTTCTCGAGAATACGCTTTTCGAGTGTGAACTCTACCTTGGCTACGCACTCACCTTTGGGGATGCTGAGGTACGATATATTGCGGAGCGTAACCTGGAGGGATGCTATCAAAAGCGTCTTCTCGAGGCTGCTCGATTTATGTGGATCGATGGTCTTGAGCAGATGATGCGAGGTGAATGGGCCAGGGCTGCCCGTACGTTGCAATCGGCCGCGGCTCAAAAAGACGGTTGGGGCTGGGCCGTCAATTATGGCGACATCTGGTTAAGTGAGTCGGCGGCACGACTGGTGTGTGGCGCAGAATTGAACGCTCGTGACGGGATGAAAGATTCTGAGGGATCGCTTTGGATAAAAGAGGCTTCGACACTTCTGGCTAAGGGGGCTGCCAGGGCAGAAACTGCGCGTACTTTCTTGCCGAATGGGCATCCGTGGGCTTCCGAGCTTGAAGAGGCCTTTGCCTCATATGGCAATCTTGTCGAAACTGGCGCTGACACGGGAGACTGGCTTAAAGCGTTTAAATTACGAACACTTTACTGGTGTGCCCAGGTGCTTGGTGGGGCCTCACCTTTTCCTCCAGAGCCTTCGGCTCGGCTTGACCCAGCCGCAGAGCTGATAAAGCGCCTTAGATTTAAAGAGCATTAATGTATTTTATTAAATTTTTCAGTTGGTTGTGAACGAAAAAATTTAGACCAACCCGTTGTCTTCTCTGGCGAGGGTGGGGTTGAGCCAGGCAAATCCTGTGACTTGGGCCTCACTCTACATGAATCGTTGATTTCTAGTCAGGAATAACCGCTTCCAGGCGAACACCTGGTGTCACAAGTCGTTTGGAGTCCATCATGGCCAACTGGTCCAATACATTAGATATCATCCACACCCAGCTTATCGACCTCAAGGGTGCTGGCGTGATTCACAAAACAATTGAAGACCACGCAATTGATGGCCGAGTGGTCCATATCGATGGCCAAAAAACGCTGAACTTTGGCTCCTGTAGCTATCTTGGCCTCGAAATGAATGAGAGCTTAAAG
>CAZZDT010000443.1:0-4235 GCA_964652435.1 uncultured Bdellovibrionales bacterium | reverse complement strand
CCAGAGCAAAGCCGATGTACCGGTGCTGCGTGGGTATATCTCCTTGATGCGCGGTAAGCTGCGGGCGGGTAAAGACGCCGAAGTTCGGCCTATTGTGGATGAACTCTTCGGTATCATTCGTGAGCTGCCTAAGAGCAATCAGCGGGCAGAACTTATGAGTGAAGTGGCTCGGTTGGAAACTTCGCGGTCACCGCTGCCCAGCAACAAGCCAAGACTTGCCCGGTTTTTGCAGACGGCGGTTTCTTAAGGATGAGAGGGGTTTAGGAGGGGATTTGGCTTGGCTTTCCCCTTAAGGGATTATTTTTTGAGTTGATATGTCAGATTCTCGGTTGGGTTCTCGAAGCACTGTAGAACCATTCAACCAGGAAATCCTGATGCAAAATCACATACGACAATCTCTGAGTCTCTTGCTTATCGGCATGACGCTTCTCTATTCGCCCTTAACATTTGCAGCGCGTTCCAGTGCAACCCTTCGCGGGAAAACTGTGGCCAGCAGCAGTTCTCTACGTGGAGTGGGATCGGCTTCAAAAAATTATGCCGCACAGCAGTGCCGCGGAACTCGGGTCTATTTCAACGGCCGGTGCCGCACAGTTACCTGGTTTCAAAACAATATGGCTGTGTCTGGGCGAGATCTTCTTTTTGTCATGGGCACAACCCTTAAAAATATCGGGGACGACCCGGTTGTGTTGGTTGAGCAAACCGCACCGGGAACCATCGAGTATACCATCATTGAGTCGAACCCATTGAGTGGCGGCGGTTTTGCTCGCGTGCTTGCTGGTCCAGTTCGCAATGGGCATTCCATTCGCAGTCAGACCACAGTTGATTATTCTTATGATTCAAATGATGATTTGGTTTTGTACACCGAGACTCAGGTTCCAAAGTTAACCCTTGGCACTTTTGGCGGCACATTTGGTGGCTCTGGTTGGGCTTGGGAAACAACCGATTGGAAACGAACCACCTTCAAAAGCAGCACCCATCGTGAAATTTGTGACGAAGACGGCTGCGCGGTTTGGATTGCTTCTGCGAGTGCCGATTGGAGCTGTGAGAAGCTTTTTGATGCAGCTTATGCCAGTGCCGCCAACGAATGTGCCGCAGGCCTAGCTACGGCTGCAGCCTTGGTGGGTGTTTCTGCTGCCGCAGCAGCAGTTGTTGTCACCGGCGGTTTTGCAGTTCTTTTCACGCCAGCCGCGGGCATCGTGGCCGGTGGCTCGGTTACTACCATGGGCGGAGCTATCGCTTATGTTTGCAATAATTCAGCTACCGAAGCGGCAACGCAAAGTGTTTTAGAAGATGGCTGTATCGACGTTGGCGATGCACCTGGTGGTGGTGGAATCTTGCCGGGTGACGATGAGCCGGGCGGTGACGGAAGTGGGGCAGGAGCAGGCTGCATGGAGTGTGATGAGTGGGGAGAAGAGGGATTCGATACGGGACATTGGGACGCAGATACGGGAACCTATACGGTCACGCATCATACAGAAACAGTGTGCACCGAGTGGTCGGTGGATCCTGCTGGTGAAGATTCCGATGGTGATGGATGGTGTGATTGATTCTTCATTCCAATGCATTGATTTTAAACAAGCCGAGGGTCATGAAGGTGGCCCTCGGCTTTTTTTTGTTGAGAGATTAATTCAACATTTGGCCCTGAACGTGAAGATTGTGTTGAGTTGCAATGCTTTTTCCCGTGCAAGGCCATGCTAAGCGCCATTTGAGCATCTTTGTTGGCTTGTGCAATCGCTGTGAGCGTGGTTGGGATGTGTTTTAACCATTCCCCAACTTCGCATGCCCCCAAAAGTCGAAGTTTGGTTAAACAAGGAGCCCCCTGTGTTTGAATCGAACGAATATCTATATCCAAATAGAATCCAAATCTTATTTTCTCTAGCGCTCTTGGGTCTTACGGCCTGTGGTGATTCCTCTCCAATCGATGAGCCGGAGCAGATTGCCCCAGTAGAAGAGCAAGAGCCCCTCGTTTACACGCCCGATGTGATGGGTGCTTGGCAAGTAGGTGTGACCGAACTCACCGGTGTTGGCCCAGACGGCGAGGATTCCAGCCTCTTGGTTTGGTATCCCTCCCGAGCAGACGATGGAACGACCTACAGCTACTTGGGTGCATTTGCCAGTGGCGCAAAAGAACTCTCCACCCCAGACTGCTCTGAGATGAGAAAGATGGTGGTTTACAGCCATGGCAATGGCGGCTTGAACATGCAGGCCCCATTTCTCACAGAATACCTGGCCAGCCACGGTTACGTGGTGGTGGGTGTGAATCACCTTGAGAACAACGTTTTGAACATGGTTGACGAAGCACTTCCTCGAGTGATGTTTCGCCGCCCCGTAGAAGTATCTATGGCGTTTGACTCGGCTGTAGCTCAGCTTGGGCAAACCGGTGGCCTTTTGGCCGGCTGCATCGACGAGGCCGATGGCTTTGGTGTTGTGGGCCACTCCTTTGGTGGTTACACATCGCTGGTGGTTGCAGGTGCTTCCATCGACCCTGTGGTGACCCAAGAAATGTGTGACCTAGGTTACTCCTGGCTTTGCAATGGTGTTGCTCAGTGGGAATCGGAAAACCCAGGCAGTGTTTTCACTTGGAACGACGAGCGCGTTTGGGCAACTGCGCCCATGGCACCGTGCGGATTTGAAGCACTGGCCGGTGGACTCCAAGATATAACCGTGCCCACTTTGGTGTTAGGCGGCGGCATGGACACCACATGCAATATTGAATACCAAATCGAAGCCATTTACTCGAAGCTCAAAACACCTATGCGCTACATGGGCGTACTGCCTGAAGGTGGTCACCAAGCTTTTTCCAGCGTGTGTGAATTTGGCCTTGATTACCGCGACTGCGCGCCACCTTATGGTGACCGCGAAATGCTACACAACCGAGTACGGTCCACGGTGTTGTCATTTTTTGGCAGTGCGCGGGGCGACAAGCGTTACAATCCATGGCTCAACGGCGTAGCCGGTGAGATGGAATGGACGCAGCCTCTTAGTCAGTAACCTAAGTTTCGGCTGCACCTTCTTGCTTTAAAAGCTTTGGCGCCATGTTGTCGAGCATGAGCGCTCCGGGGGGAGCGGTGAGGATAATTCCCAGCACTGCTGCCATCAGGATGATTTCTCCAGCGGGGATAAGTTCGGTAAGTCCGGCATTTTCGAAAGCCATGAGGGGAAGTGCTCCAAACACGGCTTGCATGGTTGCTTTGGGAATATGGGCGAACCCAATGTAGACAGATTCTGCATTATCGTAGTGGCTTGATTTGAGCATCGCGTAGAGTATGAGCTGCCTTGAGGCGTGAGCTAAGAGCAGTATCCCCAAAACAGTGATGAGGCTGTTTCCTGCCAATATGGTATCAAGCCGGATGTGTGCGCCGAGATTACAAAACAGAATGATTTCGAAAACGGACCAAACCTTAAACAGCGATTTATCGATGTTGTCCTTAAGTTGTGGAATGGCTTGGAATGCGAAGATACCAATGAAGACTGTTGCAACAATATTCTCGATTTTGAATTGGCCCAGACCAAAGTAACTAAGGGCAGCGGTGGTGAGTAGAATAGCTGCCATGGATTCGTCTTTGAAGGGAATATTGGTCTCAGCAATCTTCTGCCATGGAATGACCTTCGCAAGGAGAAAACTTAGGACGACACCTAAGCAGATATTGATAGGGAAGAGGTAATAGAACCAAAGTGAATTGGATTGCTCTGGCTCAAGCACAATTGAATCAATAAAAAACAGAATGGCTGTTTGAGCGATTAGGATGTTTCCCAGTGTTTTCACCATAATCTTGTTTGGGATTTCTTTATTGGAACCGAGCTTTTTATGTCGAACTTTAAGCATCGTTGGAAAGATAATGGCGGGTGATTCGCACATCAGAATGCTGGCGAAGAGAAATGCTAGAGGCCAAGTCTGAAACAGATACTGTTTACCTACAAAGGCAAGGACGGCTCCCTCTATCAAAAGAGGGATGATGCCTAGGTAAAATGTGGGGATCAGATATTTTTTGACCATTCTGGGGGTCAGACCGATTCCTGCTCGAACAAGTAAAATGACGAAAGCCATTTTCGACAAGGTTCCGCTCACGGAAAAGTAGTCTTCGGGAATGAGGTCAGCGATTTCAGGACCCAAAAGCATTCCCAGAATCATCAACGATAGGGCAGCGGGTAAATGGATTCTTTTTCCGGCAAATCGGGTGCACCAGCCCAGTGGTAGGATAAGCATAAGCCCAAGCATAGTTGCCTGAAAGGTG
>CAZZDT010000442.1:0-4246 GCA_964652435.1 uncultured Bdellovibrionales bacterium | reverse complement strand
TTCGGTTGCCCCCGCCAATGATCACACGCTCGCGTTTCATAACCGCTGCATCCACCAATACCGGGACACCTTCTGGCAGACCCAAAGGCGTCACTCCCCCTATTTCCTGACCGGTGACTTCAACAGTTTGCTCCGCCTTTGCAAACGAGAACTTCATACCTTGCAGCTGGCGCACCTTACCATTTACATCCAAACGATGGGTTGCCAAAACCACACAAGCTACAAAATGCCCCTTCGGCTTTCGTGAACTCAACAAAATACAATTGGCCGAATCGGCAAGGTCATAACCCAACTCTTCACAAAACTGTGCTGTGTCAGCTTGCTCATTCTCACATGCAACAATCTCCAAGGAAGTGGTTACATTTTGAAGAGATGCTCGAACCGAATCATGTAAAATTTCAACTGGCACTGTTCCTTACCTCCTGGAACTCGGAGGCAAACCATTCGACTGCTCGTGTGTCAACCGAAGAAACCACCCCACTACATTCAAAAGTGTTCATGACGCATCGGCGTTTCCCGTCGTCGGCATCAGCAATCAGAAGGGTCAACGCATCCGTCACCAAGCACCACGTGCCCAAAGTGTGATGCAGATCACAGAACGCATTGCATCAATCGATCTTGTGCACCAATTGTCGAAAAAGCTCGTCTTTATTGGGCTTTATTTTAAAGTAAAGAGTGATAGTCGAAGGGTCGCCGGGGTCATGGGGAGTGGGGCTGGCATGAGACTTTGGATACTCGATATAGAGGATCCTAACTTATGCATGAGAGGGTTTCATGTTCTACTCTTTGATCCGTTCTTCGGGCTTTGCCCTATCACTGATGCTTTGGTTATCGCCGAGTTTTCTCTTTGCGCAAGCACCGCTGAAAAACTCAGACCCACTATGGACCGACCGCGCCAAAACCGCACGCATCGCTGTCCTTGATGTATCCATCAAAACCGATGCCTTGGACAAAGTGGTGGGAGAAAGTGTTTCCTCCGTACTCGCCTCGGAATTGGCCGTCCGAAGTAAGAATCGATACACTGTCATTTCCCGAAATGAGATTAAAAGTATGTTGGGACAGCAGGTGCTCGCCCAAAGCCTAGGCTGTGTTGACTCAGAATGCATGACCAACTTGTCCGAAATGGCCGCCGCGGACTTGGTACTGTCAAGCAGCATTGGAAAAGTTGAGTCCGAATGGGTCTTTACCCTTGAGCTGATAGAAACCTCATCTGGAAACGTCCTAAGACGACAAGCCGCCACTTACCTGGGTTCACCCGATGGCCTTATCGAATTGTGCCGCCCCTACGTGGCTCGACTCATTGAAGGAACCCAGGCCGCTGACTTCAAAGGCTCTGTTCAAGTGCTTAGCAACGCGCCAGATGCCGTGGTCCACGTTAATGAAAAAGAAATAGGGTCTACCCCGGTGGATATTTATGCCGGCCTCCCCGTTGGTCGCCACCGGGTAGAAATCAAGAAACCAGGCTACCTTCTTTACAAGCAGGATGTCATCATTCACCACAACGAAACGACTCTCTTGCAAGCAGAGCTGATTGATGAAGAAAGCATCAAGCCCTGGTACAGCAAGTGGTGGGTTTGGACCAGTGCAGCAGCGGTTGTAACGGGTTCAGTCTTAATTGCCCTTCAGGCCATGCCAGACACCGAAACAACCGTCGGCCCCTAATTCACCCAAGACCCTCGAAATCGAAAAACTTCAAAAATGGACGTTACCATGAAGATCAGTGTTCACCGAATCGCAGCAGTATTCGCAACCCTTTCAATTCTGGCGCTTTCGCCCGGCTGTAGCACCAATGGTGAGGTCACCGGCACCCCCTACAAGCTTCCAGACGCTGTTTCACAACTCTCCGCCGATAGCCAAGAGACCCTTCGGGCCGTGTTTACGATTGATGGCGTTGTTGGACCGGTAACCATGGATGTGGATGCCGCGACCGCGACCGCCTCGGGGCAGTACGTTTTGCCCAATGAAGCCGTTCAAGACGCCGCTATCCATATCGAACTTTATGGGGCCCTTTCCAAAGACACAGAGGAAGTTTTGCTCGGTTCAACCGCCGGCACCATTACCATCGAACCCGGTCAATACAACGCAGCCAATCTTCCTCCCATGAGCACCACCGGTGAGCTTTACGATGCGAACCGTAACGGGCGCTCCAACCTTGAAGACTTAACCGAAAATATTAACCCAGCCCCCATGGCAAATCCGTTGGACATTTCTCCAGATACCATCAGCTTTGATTCAGGCGTTGAAGTGGGCGGATTTACCCGTTCCTTTTTCGTGATTGAAAACAATGGCGAAGAAAATGTTTCTATGGATATGTCGGTTCAGTTGGCACCAGGCATTACCATCAGTCCACTTGAAGCCATTTTTGAATTGGGAAGCGCGTCCCCCGAAGATACTTTTCAACTGTCGCTGGCTCCCGATGAAGAACAAGTGATGGCCGTCACCTTTGCGCCTTCTGATGCTCTTTTTCTCGCCGGTGCGCTTTCAATCAATTCCCTTACCGAGACTTCAAACATCAGCCACGGCTTGAACATGCGCCTTATCGGTAACCCTGAAGGTGCCGTACCCCAACCACCATCAAACTACGGCATTCCTAACCCTACAGGAGTGGCATTGGACGGATATACCGGCAGCTTTCAAGCCTACGGCATCAACCAACTTTTCTCCCGCGAACCCTTCACACCAGAATCCATGACGGAGCAGGACAGCGGCACCATCGCAGGGCAAGACATCGATGACGCATACCTCGTGGTCGTTCCCCGCGGATACCGCTTCTCCTTAACCATGGACGGCCTTACCAACGACGTAGACCTCTTTCTCTTTGATGCCACTGCAAGCATCGAAGCCAACGGAAGCCTCAGTGCTATCTCAGTCAATGACTACATGCCTCAGGCAGATGCAGAACGCTGCAGCCCTGACCTTACCTTAAACACAGTGGATTGCTCGACCAATGTCGGTCAGTCGTCCGAGTCGATCAGTTACGATGGCACACAGCAAACTGAGGCCAACCGCTATCTGATTGTGGGTCTGGATGTTCGTGAAGTGCCTACCCTCGATACAGGTGCCGAGGCGGACACCCAAGACACCAGCAATGACACAACGGCTCAACCGCTTACCGGTGAGCCACTTCAAGGTGCTGGCATGCAGGCCGCTATGTACAACCGCCCTGATATAGAATTCATTCAATCCAACCGTCCCTGTCCCAACAACAAATACGGCCTTTCCGCATGCAGCAAGGCCGAAGGTAACACCAGAATCACCATCCACGGCGTTAACTTTGAATCGCCTATGAGCGCCACCATCACCTGGAGAGACATCGCCACGGGCAATGAAGTCACCGCACCGGCTTTTTGTTCGGATTCACTCGCAAAAGGTCGAGAAGTTCCTCGGCCCGTTCAAGATCCAGACACGGGAATCATCTCCAATGAAGTCATGATTCTCGATTCCATCAGCTGCCTCACCCCTGAGGCGGTGGTGAACCCACAGGTCGGCCCAAAAGCCAACGTCGTTTTGACCCATCCGAATGGTGCCGTAGCCGTGAAACCAGAGGCCATTGTTTACCTCCCACCCGAGCCAGAGGTTGACCGCGTTTTTCCAGCGGCCGGTCCCACCACGGGTGGAACCACCATCACCGTGTACGGTAAAAACTTCTATGAATTAAACGGAAGACAACCTCTCGTTGCACTTGGTAACTACCCCGTGGACACCATTGGTGCCGAGGGGCAACCAACCGATTCCGATGCGGACAACACCTTCGTCGTGGCCACGGTCCTCAGTGTATCCGAAGATGGCCAAGAGATAACCATCGAGCTTCCGACCTGTGATGGATGCGAGGCGGTCACTCCCCACGCATTAACGGTTGTGAATCCAGACCTTCAATTCATTCAAGAAGGCAGCCTCTTTACCTACGTCAAACCTGCAGGCCCTGGACCTGAACTGCTCGGCGTGGAACCAGCGTCGGGTTCAGTTGAAGGTTCGGCTATTCATCTCTACGGAACCAACTTCTTCGATACGGAACAACAACCCATCACCACCGTATTGATTGATAACCGAGAAGTCACCGAATTTTCTGTCTATCCAGCAGGCGCACCCGAGTGCCCTGAAGCGGTTGGCTCAGAATATGACTGCATCGCCTTAACCGCTCCCGCCCACAATCCGGGCGCGGTTCCAGTTGAAGTTAGCAACGCCGAAGACCAAACCAGCAGACTGCCAAATGGATACACTTACGAGTACCCGAACCCCAGTTTAG
>CAZZDT010000441.1:0-4248 GCA_964652435.1 uncultured Bdellovibrionales bacterium | reverse complement strand
ACCGTGAAGCAAAACAATCGGATTGCGCCGCTTCGGCGCTTGGCCTCGAAAATGGTGAACGGCCAAAGACCATCCATCTTCCGTGGTGACATAGATTGTTTCGGGATGAACAGAGTATCTCGACGAACGCGAAGAATAGGAGCTGGCTTGCTCTTCAACGAGAGACAACCCAGTGTCTATGTTCATTACCGCGGCACTCGCCATTCAACTTACCCCTCGAGACAGTATATATAGCAATGGTCTGGCAAAATTATGCCGAATTCATGCTACCCCACCCATTTTCCTGCTGCAGGTTAGATCACGCAACGCGTCACTACCAGAAAATTCCAACAAGTTATTTTAACTAATTTTGGCCATTTTTTTGACGGATCATTCCTTCGCGGCCATAATGAAGACAGAATTGAATAAATGTGTAATAGTTTCAACATGATGGACAAATAGGCGGAACGCAATCGCCTCGATAGAGGATAACTCTTATGACAAAAACAACAAAGACAACTTTTACCACTGAGACCACAACAGTTCGTGAAAAGAAGCTTCAGCTCACGGCTCAAGAGGAAAAAGTTGTACGGATGCTCCACGGCCTAGCAGCCCCCGGCGACCATGTGCTTGACCAAGTTGGTCGGGAATTTCCTGAAACAGCGGCGAGACTCGAAGAAATTGAACGACGCGCGATTGAAGCTGCTGGACCTCGTCAGAATCCAACCAAGCGTAAGATTATCAACAGTCTACGTCGTAAGGGCCTCTAAGCTCAGCTCATTATGAACGCTGCGTCCGCAGCGTGGCTCATTGTTTTCCAAGAAGTACGACCGCCGGTAACTGCATGATGGCATTGACCAGATGGTCCATTGGTCCGTCTTCAAACACAATTCCAAAGCCAGGAAGTTTGGGGCTTTGACGCCAGGTTCTCGCCCAAGCCACCCTACCTTTGATTTCAAAAGGTAGATCATAGAGATCACGCAGCTCGACCGTCACTGGGGTATTCTTTTCTGCACTCTTATACGTATGGAAAAAGCAGCCTCTTGCCCCAATATTGAGGATGGTTCCCATTTCCCAGAGCTCTTCGTCTCCACACATAACGCGGGCCCGCAGCTGCACTGGCAATCGAACATGCTTTCGGAGAACGTCATCCCGGGTCCAGGCAGGACTGCCAACGGCAATTTCATCGAGAGCTTCCCGAAAGGGTGCACGATTGATGGGATGAGTGGAGATAACCATCAAGCCACCGCCTGGCTTTTTGCGACAGCGAAGAATTGGCCAACTGAGCTCTAGGTTGGTGAGCGCGACGATGGCATCACCATTCATTTTCCGCCCGCTGACCATATCCACAATGACCGCCAACGGTGGATGCCGGATACAGGTCTTCAATACATCCACGACGTCATCAAGCATCTCAACCTGATGTGTTGCCGTATCAAGCTCTGCGCTGTATCGCTCTTGGCGCTCAACATCACATAAGACCACAAAGCGTTTATCAGCTAACATCCCGCATCCCTCCTCCGGACGCCTTGACGCGAGTATACCAATAAACTCAGAAGAAGGCGAAGCCCATGGAAAATGTCAGTCCAAGCGCATAAGAGTGGGGTTCGGAGGTAGAAATGAGCCACTTAAGCTTTTCAGGAAAAAAATGGGTCTTACCAGAGCAACCCATGCTTGATGACGAAGCTCCCCTTGCTCCTTGGCTGATGGCAATCCTCAACAGTCGAGGCATTCACGCGAACGACATTCCACAGTACCTCGATAAATCTCTAAAGACACTTCACGACCCAAGTCTCATGGCCGACATGGATAAGGCGGTAGAGCGACTCTACGACGCGATTATTAAGTCAGAGTCCATTATGGTCTACGGCGACTACGATGTAGACGGTGTCTGTTCAACAACAGTCCTGGTGGAATTTCTTCGTCAGGTCGGTGCTCAGGTAAACTTTTATATCCCAGATCGAAGAGCCGAAGGCTACGGACTCAACAAAGACGCGGTTCTCAATATCGCATCACAAGCACAAGTATTGGTTACCACCGACTGTGGAATCACAGCCTATGATGAAGTTTGTGCGGCAAACGATGCAGGACTCGATGTCATCATTGTTGACCACCACCAAGTTCCGGAGGCTATGCCTCCAGCTGTGGCATGCCTCAACCCCCATCGCCCTGACTGCAATTATCCATTTAAAGAGCTATGTGCCGCAGGCGTTGCGTTTATTCTTATCGCTGGTCTCCGGCGAGAACTTAGGGACCGGGGCCACTTCAAAAACAATCCCGAGCCGGACGTTCGCACACTACTGGATATCGTAGCCGTTGCCACCGTGGCCGATATGGTACCCATTCGTGGCAACAACCGCGCTTTGGTTTTTGCGGGACTTCGTCAAATGGCTCACGCTCCAAGGCTTGGACTCAAGGCTTTGATGGACGTCTCCAAAGTAGAAGCTGAACGAGTCTGTGCTTCTGATCTGGGCTTTCGAATCGGTCCGAGAATCAATGCACGTGGCCGACTTGGACATGCGGGCGCAGCTGTCGACTTGATGCTCACCCACGACAACGAGCAGGCAAACTCATTGGCCCAAGCATTGGACGAAGCAAATCAAAACCGTCGCCAAATCGAGCAAGAAGCGGTTGAAAGTGCAATCGATGCCGTAGAGCACGAAGGTTACCTCAACTATGCAGCACTGGTGATCTATCATCCCCACTGGCATCCGGGTGTCCTTGGGTTGGTGGCAAGCAGACTCGTCGCTAAATTCAACCGGCCCACCATCGTGATTGGGGAAGGTGGAAAAGGCTCTGCTCGAAGCATCAACGGCTTTGATATTCATGAAGGCATTGAAACCGCCGCGCATCACCTCGAACGCTTCGGCGGACACAAAGCTGCTGCCGGCCTCACCATTGCCGAAGAAAACATCGAGGGTTTTCGGCGTGACTTTATCGCTATCGTGCAAGCCTCTATGGGCTCGCCTCCTTATATTCCGCTTCTACAGCCCGATTTTGAAATGGATGCGGAAACCCTAGAACTTAATATGGTCGACGAACTCAATCATTTAGGGCCATTTGGTCAGAAGAACCCTGAGCCACTTCTCGTTTCACGAGGTGTTTCAATTCGAGACAAGAGAATCGTAGGAAAAGATCACCTTAAACTAAATCTTGGTGACCGAGGAATCGATGCGATTGCATTCGGTTTTGGGCCCTACATGAATAAAATGCCAGAGAAGATTGACGTGGCTTACCGTATTGAACGCAACGTTTTCCGGGGCCGAGAAAATCTACAGCTTATGGTTGAAGATATCCGTGCTCACCAACCACCAGAACTCCAAACACACTTCGATAACTGATAAAGGCTTAAGTGCCTTATGTGGCCGAAACCGGCACTCTTGAAATACGTTTGCTACCACCATCACGCACGTGGGCCGGTATTTCCCGTAAATCCCAAACGATTCCAAACCAGCTTAAAAACTTAAGTCCGTACCACGTGATATCAATTTCCCACCAATAAAAGCCGCACCGCGCCGCTGATTGGTAGTAGTGGTGGTTGTTGTGCCAGCCCTCGCCCAAAGTCATCAGTGCAAGAAACCAATGGTTACGACTGTCATCACTGGTGTTGTAACGACGCTTTCCAAATACGTGAGTCAAAGAGTTGATCGCGAACGTAGTGTGCCAAGTTAAAACAGTGCTCAGCATGAACCCAATGAGAAGACCGGGAAGGTCAAAGAGCCAGAGTGTTGCCACAGCCATGATAACCGGGGGAACCAAAAAATGTTTATTGAGCCAAACCAGTTCAGGATACTTCGCAAAATCTTTGATCTGGTCCCATTCGGTTTCACTGTTTTTGTAGAAGAGCCAACCAATATGAGAATACCAAAACCCGTCGACAACCGGTGAATGTGCGTCACCTTCTTGGTCGGACTTTTTATGATGAACACGGTGATGAGCTGCCCACCACAACGCTCCGCGCTGTGCACTGCACTGAGCTAGAAACGCCAAGATAAACTGAAAAACGCGACCTGTTTTGAAACTACGATGCGAGAAATATCGATGATATCCAGCAGTCACTGCCCACATTCGAATGGTGTAAAGCACAATGCAACAAATCACTGCTTCCAATGTGACGCCGGTCCAAATGGCACCGAAAACACTCAAGTGGACCAAAGCCATAGGTATGGCTCCGGACCACTCATAATCACGTAAAAGACGCTTCTTCTTTTCAACCGGTTGCTTCACAGTAAAATTAACGGGTGCTTGCATAGCCCACTCCAATATCGA
>CAZZDT010000440.1:0-4250 GCA_964652435.1 uncultured Bdellovibrionales bacterium | reverse complement strand
CTAGAACGCTTGTATCGCTCGGGGGAGCGGATTGGTTTTCAATTGCCTTGGGACATTGAGTTCGTGCGTGACCAGTGTGTGAAGACCATCGAGGCCGCAGATTTAGAAGATGCTTACTTACGACTGATAGCCACCCGAGGGGCAGGTACCATGGGTTTGGATCCCAGCCTGGCTACAGATCCTGAATTGATTGTCTTGGCACTCTCACTTCCACCTTTGCCTGACGAACTCTATGAAGAGGGCCGCACCGCGGTTTTGGTAGGCGTTCGACGAAACCTCAAGAAAGCAATCGATCCTCAAGCGAAGACGGGTAACTACATCAACAGTGTCATGGCGCAGAATGAGGCTCGGGAAAAAGGCGCTCAAGAAGCTATCATGCTTGATAACGAAGGTCGGGTGGCGGAGGGCAGTTCAGCGAACGTCTTTGCCTTGATTGACGGCGTTTGGTGTACCCCGCCTTTAGATGTCGGAATTTTAGGCGGAATTACCCGCAGTACCATTTTGAGAGTGATGGATGAACAAGGGATCCCGGTAAAGGTTGGCGTTCTTTGGCCTGATGACTTGAAAAATGCCAGTGAGATTTTTCTTTGTAGCTCGGTGCGCGAAATGTTGCCCGTGGTGACACTTGATGGTGAAAACGTAGGACAGGGCTCAGTTGGGGAAGAATACCGAAAGGTACGCTCGTTCTATCATAAAGAGGTTCAGCGTCAGATTGACTGCGGCGGAGAATAGGTTACCAGAAATCGGCTCCGAGCTCTTCCAAGATCTCTTCGGTAATATCCAGGGGTTTAAAGTGGCCAAAAAAGTCGTCTAATTCGTTTCCGTCAAAACGAACTCTCATTTGATTTTCTAGACTTTGAACTTTGTTGTCGGACTCTGTGCTGAGCTCAGGTACCATTTCATTCATTGTTTTGTGACTCTTTCACAGGGATATTTCCCTTCGCCCCTTTGCCATGTTTATGGTCCCAGCCCCCTCTTGCTGAACCGATAAATACATGACCCTCCACATATTTTGGGTCACATCTGTGGGCCCCCCGGCCTCAGATGTGATGTGTTTGCAGGACAATGTCCTACATTCACTCTATAAACCTACGTGAGTGAGAGTGGCTCGTCAAAAAAGCTGCATAAAATCATGCACTTAAATAAGTGTTTCGCGAAGTGTTAAGATGTTTCTCTTGTAGATCGTTGAAACTCTGTTCTCTGGACGAATCTTAAGGGGAATGGGTTTTGATTTGGTCAAACTTATGTTTCTAACGCGCTGCGCCTCGAAAATCGTTCTGTGGTTCGGTAGAGGCGTTCACATAAATCTGACAATCCAGTCTTCAATCGTTTGAATTCAGTGAGATTGTCGATGCGTAGGTTTTCGTGTTTCGAACGCCAATTGGGAGAAGGTATGGCCGTGGTAGCAACTCTTGAGCACAACGAATCCAATGAGCAAAACGCACAAACAATGCCTTTGCGTTTCATAACTGCAGCGTCTCTTTTCGACGGCCATGATGCAGCCATCAACATCATGCGACGAATCCTGCAGCAAAATGGTGCAGAGATTATCCACCTAGGCCATAACCGCAGTGTGCAAGATATCGTGCGGGCCGCACTTCAGGAAGATGTAAACGGTATTGCTGTGAGCTCTTACCAAGGCGGGCACGTTGAGTATTTCAAGTACATGGTTGAGCTTTTGAAGGAAGCAGGCGCAGAGCACATTCGTGTGTTTGGCGGCGGCGGCGGTGTGATTGTACCGGAAGAGATTCGTGAGCTTGAGGAGGCTGGAGTCGAGAAAATCTACAGCCCTGAAGATGGCCAGCAGCTTGGCCTGGAAGGCATGCTCTTGGATTTGATTGAGCGCACCCGCCGTGTGACCAAGCCAATGGTTAATAAAGCGAGCCGACCCGAGCAAACCGATCACTATGCCATTGGTCGTATGATTACGCTTTTGGAAGAAGGTTCTGAAGAGCCAGAGCAAATGCAGCAGTTTCGAGAGGCCTTTCCTGTTTCGGATTCGCCAGCTCCTGTTTTGGGAATTACGGGCCCCGGTGGTTCCGGTAAGAGCAGTCTGACGGATGAATTGCTTGGCCGTTTCTTGATGGCTTATCCCAATATGAACATTGCTGTTTTATCGATTGATCCAACAAAGCGCCGCACGGGTGGGGCTTTATTGGGCGACCGTATTCGAATGAACAGCCTAAGTTCAGATCGTATATTTATGCGTTCTATGGCAACACGGCGTAGTCATCTTGCTACCAATACGATGCTCGAAGATTCCATTCGCTTACTTCAAGCTTTGAACTTCGATTTGATTCTTGTTGAAACAGCCGGAATAGGTCAGAGCGGCAGTGAAATTGTGGATTTTGTCGATAAGTCACTTTACGTGATGACCTGTGAATATGGTGCCGCCACGCAGTTAGAGAAAATCGATATGATCGATTATGCGGACTTCATCGTTCTCAATAAATTCGAGAAGCGAGGCGCTCAGGATGCCATGCGAGATATTCAAAAGCAGTGGCGCCGCAGTCGCAATGAGTTCCAAATTACCGATGCCGATATTCCTGTTTATCCCACCATTGCCAGCCAATTTTCTGATGCAGGTGTGAATAAGCTCTTTCACACGGTTTGCAGTGCTATGGGAAGTTTAGAAGGCAAAGCAACATTTGATTGGACCTTGGCCGACACATGGCTCACCGATGGTGGTAAACCCCAGCCGGCTTTGATTCCAGGAAAACGCCAGCGCTATCTTTCCGAAATCAGCGAGCAAGGTCGAGAGTATCGCCGAGAGGTTGAAGAGCAGGCTGAATTGGCAAGTAGACTTTCGCAGTTGCATGCAACCTTAAGTTTCTTGGGAGACTCGACTTGCCCAAGTCTTTACGAAGCCTACACGGGAGCGCAGCTCGAGGCCGAAGCGGATCCAACTCTGAGTCAGTTGCGTCAATCCTACAACACGACACTGCAGGAACTTAGTGCTGATTCTATTCGACTCTTGCAGGGCTGGCCGGCGCAGGTAGAGGCTGTTCGAAGTGAGCAGTATTCTTATACAGTTCGAAACCGTGAAATTAAGGGTGATAATTACACTACCAGTTTAAGTGAACTTCAGATTCCTAAAGTGGCCGTTCCTCGTTATCGCGATGCAGGCGATATTCTTCGCTTCTTAATGATGGAAAACCTTCCGGGTAACTTTCCTTATGCAGCGGGACTGTACCCATACAAGCGACAAGGTGAAGACCCCACACGAATGTTTGCTGGAGAAGGAACACCGGAACGAACCAATCGACGTTTTCACTTAGTCTGCTTGGGACAACCGGCCGCACGTCTTTCAACGGCATTTGATTCGGTAACGCTTTACGGTGAAGACCCTCACCATCGTCCAGATATTTACGGCAAGATTGGGAACTCGGGTGTTTCCATTTGCTCATTGGACGATATGAAAAAGCTCTATTCGGGCTTTGACCTCTGCGACAAAAAGACATCCGTATCGATGACCATCAATGGACCGGCTCCGATGATTCTGGCCTTCTTTATGAATGCCGCGGTGGACCAGCAAATTGAGAAATACCTCAAAGACAACGGTCAGTGGGAAGAAGCCCAGAAAAAAATAGATGCTTATTTTGAAGGCAAGGAGCGCCCAACTTATTCGGGTGATTTGCCTGAGGGGCACAATGGACTTGGTATCGCTCTTTTAGGAATTACGGGCGACCACTTGGTGGATGCCGAAACCTATACACGCATCAAAAAAGAAACCTTGGCTCAAGTTCGCGGAACCGTTCAGGCTGATATTCTCAAAGAAGATCAAGCTCAGAACACCTGCATCTTCTCCACTGAGTTTGCATTGCGCATGATGGGTGACATTCAGTCTTACTTTATTGAGCACCAAGTTCGTAATTATTACAGCGTATCCATCAGCGGCTACCATATTGCAGAAGCGGGAGCGAACCCGATAACTCAGCTGGCTCTTACTTTGGCCAACGGATTTACATTTGTTGAGTACTATCTGGCGCGCGGTATGGACATTAACGACTTCGCGCCGAACTTAAGCTTCTTTTTCAGTAATGGTATCGATCCTGAATATGCGGTGATTGGCCGCGTCGCTCGAAGAATTTGGGCGAAGTCTATGCGATATCTATATGGTGCCAACGCTCGGAGTCAGATGCTGAAGTACCATATTCAGACATCTGGTCGTTCACTTCATGCTCAGGAAATTCAGTTCAACGATATTCGAACGACTTTGCAGGCGCTTTATGCAATTTACGACAACTGCA
>CAZZDT010000439.1:0-4261 GCA_964652435.1 uncultured Bdellovibrionales bacterium | reverse complement strand
ATGCCAATGCTACTGTGGAGCAATTCTGGTTAAGTTATATTGATGCGCTTATCAAAAATCAAAAGCTTGATTTGGCGAATCAAACAATTCAATCTGGAACTCAGCAGGGAATAGCTAGAGAGAAACTTGCGGCATTAGAGGCACAATTGGTACTATTACTTGAAACTGATAATGCCAATAGTAGTCACCCTCCTCGGCAACCACTCGAAAGACTTTTAGAACAATATCAAGCGGGTAAACTTGATGAAGGTAAAAAGTCAGCGCTTTCTATCCTTGAAGAGTTTCCCACGAACCAGTTTGCCTGGAAAATACTAGGTGCAATATACAGTCAAAAAGAGAAAAATCGTGAGGCTAAAAACGCTAACCAAAAAGCGGTAGTATTATCCGCAAACGATCCGGAAGCGTATAGCAATTTTGGTATAACTTTGCAAGAACTGGGCAGATTTGCGGAAGCCAAAGCAAACTATGTGCAAGCGCTCAAGTTAAAACCTGATTTTGCTGAAGCTCGTTATAACTTGGGGATTACCCTACAAGAATTAGAAAAATCAGAAGATGCTAAAGCGAGTTATAGAATGGCAATAGTATTAAAGCCGGACTATGATAGTGGTTACAGCAATTTGGGTAATGCACTTAAAGAGTTAGGCAAACTTGCTGAAGCTGAGATGAGTTATCGGCAAGCACTAGCATTGAAGTCTGATTATGCCGAGGCTTACAGCAATTTAGGAAATACACTTAAAGAAATGGGTAGGCTAGAGGCTTCCGAAACAAGTTTCCTAAAAGCAATTGTGTTAAGACCTGATTTTGCTGAAGCCCACTACAATTTTGGAATTACACTACAAGAACTAAGAAGATCAGGCGACGCGAAAACAAGCTACTTCCAAGCGATTATGTTAAAGCCTGATTACGCGGATGCATTTTGGAATCTGTCTGGGGTAGTGGATACGATAGAACATGCAGAATATTGGGTTGATGAATGTTTAAAGGTATATCCTGATCATGAGAAGGCCAGATTAACAAGAGCTGCGTTGAGGTTTTATCAGGGAGACAGAAGAGATTTCGAGGATTTGATGCAAACTAAATACAAGCAACATGCGTATATGCGTTCGTTTGCTTGGGCTTTCAGTTTACCTGATCTTGCCGAATTACACTTCAACAGGTGGTCGTTTTTTGATTCTGTGATCGATAAAAGTATAATATCGAGGCCTTTTTATGAATTTGGAGTGTGGAGGGCATCCTCTTTTAAATATCTTATCAAGGCTTTTAAAAAAGGTTATGGGTTTGATACTTTCACTGGTCTGCCAGAGGACTGGGACGTTGGAAGAGGTATTCAACAAAAAAAAGGCACTTATTCAAGTGATGGGAACGTACCCAAGATCAAGGGTGGTGAATTTGTAGTAGGAAAGTTTGAAGATACGTTACCAGGTTTCTTTTCTAAAAGCCGGCCTATGGCATCAGTGATAAACTTTGATGCAGATTTATATTCTTCAACCATTTGTGCTTTAAATTTCTCAAAACCAGTTATAGACAAAGACACAGTGCTTGTTTTTGATGAACTCCTGATGAATGACAGCTGGGAAGAGGATGAGTTTAAGGCCTTAAACGAGTTTTGCTCAATAAACCACTGTGGCTATGAGGTTCTTGCAATTTCGTTTTTCACAAAGCAAGTTGCTGTCAGGTTAACTGGCCTTTAATTTCTTGATCATCTATAAGGAAAAATTCCCGCACTAAACCCTTGCGTCCATGTTTTAAATAGCAAACACTTATCCAATTCATCCTTACATAAAGAAATTGCATAATACAATTTAACAACGCCATCGTACAATCAGCCTTAATCAGCTTGCGCAAAGAAGGACGAGAGTCGGTTTCCCTTAGGATTAAACTTCAGGGACAACCAGTTGCTGTATTCTAATTATAAGAGTTAAGTAATACGCTAACTTAGTTATGAAGCTAGGAAGTTATGCAAAAACAACTAGTTTTGGGTTATTCACTAAAATTCATCCAACCAGTGATAATGTATTTAGAGTTTGCTTTCAGTACATTTCCTTTGTGCGCATGTGTCCATTCAGCAGGCCAAATCAGGGTTAAACCCTTCCTCGGCTGGATATCTAAACCATAATGCGTGAAGGATGTTGAGCCACCATCCTCAACGTTCACATCGTTTAGATAAGTCATCCATGCGTAGACACGATGCAGTGTACTCAGGCCACTTCGTTCTGTATGTATAGATCCAAAATGTTGTCCTGAATGATAACGTTGAAGATTAAAATGGCCAATATCTATTTTTTTTACAAATGTTTCCAAAAATGGCCATTGTTTAACGTAATCAGAATAAAAAGTATAAAGTTTAAAAAAATAAGCCTCAAAAAATTCGTTTCCAGGTAACTTAACCTCTCTAGGGGCGACTGTAATATCAACGCAATCCTTCATGCGCTTGTCTACCCCGCCACTCAATTCACCAACTGCCTGTTTCTCCTGGTTTTTCTCAAAATACGCAATAAGTTCATCGCAGATTGAAGTTGGTTGCAATAACCACGCGCCAATAAAAGTGGGGTTTTTACTTTCCTTAGGTAAATCCACTCTCTCCATATCACACCTCTCAAAACACCGACATACCATCTTGCAAACTGAACGATATTACACCGCCCGCCCTTTTTTTTGCATCTAACCCTTTTCTAAATTGACCCGAGCCTAGTAGTGCATCACCCAAACTCTGATAAGCCTTGCTTAGCTCTGGTTTTAAAATAATGGTTTTTCGGAAATTATCTACCACATCCGCTCCATCTTCTCCATTATCTCTTTGAATAAGCCCCAGGTTATAATAGGATTCAGCTCTTTGAATATCGAGCGTGAGGGTCTTGTTGTATTGAATAATTGCCTCTTTTACATAACCGCATTTATTTAACAGCAGACCAAAGTCAGAATTTATTGCTATGTCGTTTGGATTTAAAAAAAGGAATTTCTTATAATATGGCAACGCAGCGAATGGATCATCTTTACGATGAAAATAGTAGATTCCCAGGCTTTTGTAGGGATCCAAAAGCCCTGGATCATTTGTCAATGATTTCAAATACATTGGGATGGCTTTTTTAGGTTCATTTTTTTTTTGATAAGCTACACCAAGGTTATGCATCATAACACTGTCTGAAGGTGCGTTATAAAGTGCCTGTTTTAAGGACCTAATTGCTTCTTTAAAAAGGTTAGAGGATAAATATATAACTCCTAAAATATGATGAACATCTGCAACATTTGGGAAAGTTTCAGCAAGTTTCCTCCCTTTTTGTAATGCGTCCTCAAGATTTCCTGCCCTGTAAAGCGTTAACAAATCCTCTATTCCTTTTTCTGCTGAATATAAATCATCAACAGCCTCGTTCTTAACAGTACTATTAATTTGGGTCATTAGTGCATCGATGTTCGCGCTCTGTATTCCATTTACTTTCGCTTGATTTAAAAAGGCTTTTGCTTCGGAAAGTCGGTCAAGATTTATCAATGCATTAATCAAACTCAACCAATATTGCTCTGTTTTCGGATTAGCTTCTATCGCTGTTTTAAAATGGTCGATTGCTTCTTGGAATCTACCAATGCTCAATTTCAACACGCCCATATTGTGATTAGCATCAGGGTTCAACGGGTTAAATTTCAGAATATCTCGGTAACACAGTTCGGCTTCATCTAGTCTCCCACTCTTGTGCGCAGCTATGCCACGCTGCAGGGATTGATCAATATTAAATTCCATAGCGCTCACCGTGTTGTACTAATCATAATATAAGACTATGCCTTCTAACTTTACGTCGGTCTATCAGGGAACCATTTAAATAAATTTATTCTTTTGGTTTAAAATGACAGGAGTTATCAATTGTCCACAATAATATATTATAGCTACGGTTGTGCCACAAACATGAAGAAAAATAAATTAGAAGCTCACTTTTGAACATCTAGGTTCAATTTCAATACGCAAATTGCCTTAAAAAAAGACGCCGCAAAGCGCTTATCATTTGATGCTCTACCCTGACATAGTTTTCGTAGAGGGTCTGATTTTATTGTAAAAAGTTACTGTGCCGATTTAATGGAGCGACTACAACATGCGAGGCACTATGGATGGGCGTTCCTGTCATTACTCTTTCAGGTAATCGTCATGTGAGCCGTGTTGGCGCCAGTATTCTGACGAATATAAACCTTACTGATTTTATTACCTACGATAGTGATACTTATATCAGGAAGGCCGTAGAGATTGCCTCTAATTTAGACTATCTGCAGACTTTAA
>CAZZDT010000438.1:0-4265 GCA_964652435.1 uncultured Bdellovibrionales bacterium | reverse complement strand
CCGCCTCGACAAAGCGCTCAAGGAATTCGAGCGTCTGGTTAATCTAGACCCCAACGATATCCGCACCATGCTCAAGCTCGGCGATCTTCATGAGCGGATGGGCAATATCGATGACGCCATAGAGATTTACGAAGCGGTCGCCACTTTTTATGATGCTCAGGGTTTTCTGCTCAAAGCCTGCGCCATCCATAAACAAATCTTAAAAATGTCTCCCCAACACGTGCAAACCGCACTGACCCTGGCCGACACCTACCAACAGCTGGGACTCACCCGAGATGCCAGCCGTGAATACCGCCGAATTTGTCAAATTCTGCAGCAAAACGAAGAGTACCGAAAAAGAGCAGAAGTACTTGAAAAGATTGTCAAAATTGACCCGATGGACGTGGGCAATCAAATCCAATTTTCCAATGCTTTGCGGCAGATTGGCTACGAGGATCGAGCCACAAAAGTCCTTCGAGAAGCTTGCCAATTTCATCAAAAAGCCAAGAACACTGAAGGTTATATCGAGCTAACCGAAAGGCTAATTGCTCAAACAGGCGGTGACCTTGAAACACGTCTCCAGCTGGCCCAAGCATGTCTTACGAACAATGAGATAGAAAAAGCGCTGGCAAATCTTGAGACTTGCCGTGAGATCGAATCAAATAACCGACACGTCTTGGCAATGCTGGCTAAGAGCTTCATTTTGCTGCGAGATACATCGCAGGCTATTGATGTATTGTGGGATCTCTTTCACCATTTGAAAGCCGTAGGGGACATGGCGTCAGAAAAAAACATTCTTGAGCAAATCCTAAATCTGGATTCCGGCAATGCCGAAGCTCAAAAAGAATTGGCGCGGCACAGTCATGCTGGGCCCAACCCCGCTATGCTCGATCCTCAAAAGCCCCAAATGTCAGCCCTGGAAAAAATCATACAAGAGTGTGATGTCTATGCACGTTATCAACGCCTAGATAAAGCACTGGAACATCTAGACGATGCTTTGATTTTATCCCCAGACAACCGCAGTGTCCTGAGCAGAAAGCGCGACTGGCTCTTTCAAAGCGGAAAGACTGCAGAAGCGCTGAACACGTTATGGACCATGGCGAGCACTGCACACCAAGCGGGCCTTCGAGAAGAAGCACTTTGCGATCTCCAAGAGCTTTTGCACCATGCACCGGAACATCCCGATGGCAACGAGCTGCTTGCCAACTACGGGCCACTGGCCAACTACGAACCCACGTTGGAAAGTCCAGCTATTTCACTCCCGCCCAATTCTACGGGCGCGTTCACGCACGAATTAGGATACAAGCCATCGAAAGAAGCAGCCGAAATTGACCTAGACGAAGCCGATGAAAGTCCCCGCCCGCCGCCACCGCCGGCTGCGGACCACTTTCAAACTTTGGACGAGATCAATATTGCGGAACCCTCTGAGTGGCTCCTACAAAGTGTTCAAGAAGATGAAAGCACTGAAGCAAAAGCCTACGACCCTGGTGAAAGTGATTACGAGATCGACCTCGATTTCGATATCGACGACGAAGACGAACCAAAAGAATTAGGTATCGTTCTCGCGCCGCCGCCGCCGCTTTCGGGTACGATGAAGGCACCACCGGTTATCGCACCTGCCCCCAATACAACCGGCACAGTCGCTGCACCCCCTTTGGCCAAAACCGATGATATGGAACGCACCATCACGGCACCTCCACCGGTAGCCAAAGTTCCCCATGGCGATTATCCACCCCTGCAATCAGAGATGGATGAAATTCGATTCTTTCTCCAGCACGACCTGCCGGAAGAAGCCCAGGACGTATTAAAAACGCTCTTTGAAAAATATCCCGGACATCCTGGGCTGATGCATCTGGCCAAATCTCATCCTGCTCTAGAGTCCATCGCAACTGCATTCGAGAAGCCCAAAGTAGAATCGAGCGAACCTAAAGACGAAACCGAGCTTCTTTTGGAAGAGCTTTTAAGTCCTGAAGGAGCCGCTGCACTGGACCCGATTCAAACAGCAGAGCTGCCTCCATTGCTGCAAGCATCCGAATTTCAAAGCCTCAAGCAACACCTGCCCAGTGAATTGGCAGATACTGATTACGATACACACTACAACCTTGGGATAGCTTACAAAGAGATGGGTATGCTCGATGATGCATCTCGAGAACTAAGCTTGGCCGCCGGGTCCCCCGCTTATAAAATCTCATCCCTGACACTCTTGGGACAGTGTAAAATGGACGCGGGAAAGTCCGCCGAAGCTTTAGCCACCTATTTCAAAGCACTTCATTCTGAAAATATTCACGGCGACGAACAAATTGCGCTGCACTACGAAATCGCCAAGGCATACCTTGCAATGGGCGTTAAGACGGAAGCACGCAGTTACTTTGAGAAGGTCAATGGAAGTGCTCCGGGTTATCGCGACGTCAAGTCGCAACTGGAGTCTTTAGACGATGATTCAGGTGGCGGACCGGAATCAGGTAGCGGCCCAACCATTTTTCTATGAGATTTACTTTTTCTTAACGATCCGGCGCTCCAACCAATCCACAGTCACGGCACCTTTTTCATCCACCAAAAGATGTGCCCAAATACGATCTCCGGGCTCCAAGTAATAGGCCAAGAGATTTTTCTGCATCGCCTTTGATTTCAAATCTAAGCTGGTTAAAACCTGCGCTTTGACGATGGCACCTTTGCGCCATTTTCCTTTGAGCGGACCAGCCTGAATGGGCCAGCGTACCCGAAACTCCAACGTCACCTCGGGAAACGTTCCACGGGTGACACGGGTCACCTGTCCAACCAATCGCTCGTTCTTGGGATGGGGCGCAACCTCGGGGGCGCTCGCTACTGGTTTACCCGCTCGGATGGAACTCCCCTCATCGCTCTGGCTGCCCATATCCATACCGCCACCGAGTGCACTCAAAGCACCCAGAGGATTCTCATCTGCGCCATCTCCGGTCACATCTACGCGTGAAAGCTGACCCAGAAGCGTTAAGGGCTCAATGCCTTCGAGGATCAAAGTCTGAGCATCCACTCTGACTTTCACCTGAGCCAAACGCTCCCTTAAAACCGTAGCCACGGCCTCTGCATCCGTACCCTCACGAAGCGTGAGTACCAAAGTCTGCCCATCGATACGGTGCTGCGTGGCTAAACCCGCACTAAAATCACCGCCTTCATTCTCAACCACCAGCGTCTCGGCCATTGCCATCGGTGTCAGCCCAATGCAGCCAATCAAAATGATGGAATAAATCACTCTTGCTCGCATGTTCACCTCCAAAACATCACCCTCTATACAATGAGCCGAGCCTCCGGGGAATGCTCAAAGACCGGTGAATTTTACTCATCGCAAATTCACTCACAAGGTGTGCACTTCTCGAAAAAATCGGATAGTGAAAGTCATGGCTGAATCTTCCCCAAAGCGCTCCACCTCAGGCTTACGCCGAGTCTGGATAGCTCTATTCAGCGTCGGGATGATTCTCGTTTTTGTGCTCGCTGGCATCCGCTTCTACCTTAGCGATGCCCGCTTAAAGACCATGATCGAGTCTCAGGTCAGCCAAGCTATAGGCTCTCCTCTAAGCATCGGTGAATTTGAGTTTTCCTTCTTGGACGGTCTTCAGCTTCATTCTATTCAGCTCGGGGACAAAAGCACTGCCCCCCTTGCGGCCGAAGTGAAAACTCTAAGCATCCAATGGGAATGGCAAAACCAATCCTGGACCCATATTCAAATCCGTGAATTCACGATCCAGGGCTTGGCTCTTTACAAAAATCAGCCCACGCCCTCTAAGCCAAAGACACCAAAAGAAACCGCTGCCAGCCCGCAATCTCTCCAAGACATTGTACTTCCAAAAATCCCCACTCAGCATTGGCCTTTACTCGTCGAGCTACAAAATATCCAAATTGAACTGAAGAAACTTCAGATCAACACCCCAGACTACAACGCCGAACTCGATGGTTTGATGCTTGAAGGCTCATTGCTACTGGGCGACGGTTTAGCCAAGACCAAGCTCAACATAAGTACCATCACCCAATACACCCAAATCGCCCTAAAAGGTGCTTCGAAGCTAAGCTTGGAAGGTGCACCCAAAGTACAAATCAACTTAACCACTGCCGAAAACGAAAACATTCTATTCTCAGGTCAACTTAACCTGCCGATGGCGGAGCAATCGATTTCGCTGGAAAGTGATTTAGCCCTCGACCTCTCTCAGGGGTTGATCGATATCAAGCATATCAACCTTGGACTGGGTGAAAACTCACACCTCAAAACTCAGCTCCAAGCCAAAAAACTCTACACCGCACCTGCCCTCGAA
>CAZZDT010000437.1:0-4270 GCA_964652435.1 uncultured Bdellovibrionales bacterium | reverse complement strand
GGCGACACCATCACTCTCTCGTTTAATCCAACCGAAAAGATAGACGGCTCCCCTGAAGTGTATCTGGGCACAATTCCCATGGTATCCATCTCAACCCCTTCCGAAGACGACCTCTCTTCTCCTTATGTTTTCAGCTACACGCCAGAACTTGCGGGCGACGGTGAAGCGGCATTAATCGACGGTGTCTACATCGTTACCATCCGCCTCACGGACAAGGCTGGCAACATTGGCGTATCAAGTCTGGCAGAGGACGCCTTAAATTTCGATGTGACACCGCCATCCATCATCGACAACACGGCAACTCCCAGCCCCGCGCCTGCAGGTGGGACGGTGTTTTACAGTCTAAGAACCTCTGAACCTACTCTTACCAGGCCGCAGCTTACCATTACACCGCCCAATTTGACTCTCGAGGAACACGGCACCGACGGAAATCTTTACACTTGGACTTACGAGGTTCCCGCTGCGAGCACCGACGACCCAAGCGATGCCCCCCAAATAGACCCAACCTACGGTATCGAGATCTTGCTCACAGATTTGGCCGGCAACAGTCAAACCGTCGATGGTGCGCCCATTCTACTGGATACCTCCATCCCCACTCTAACGAATGTCACCGCTACCAGCAGCAATCCTGGTTCAGGCTCACCGATCACCAGCAACGACGATGACCCCATTCTCGCAGCTGATGGCGACATCATCACCGTAACCTTCGAAGCCGATGACCCTGGAAGTTACGGCATCGCCAGTGTTACCGCCAACCTGGGTGGCTTCGATATGGCAATCAGTGAAGACTCCCCCTTAGGGACAACGTACACTTTTACGTACGAGGTCACCGCAGCGGAGTTCTCCGATGGCGACGCTTACCTTCAAATCATTGCAACGGATTTAGCCGGCAATGAAAAAGAATGGTGGCGAAACAGCTGGGTCCGAGTGGATGTCACACCCCCCACAGTAGAAACCAGCGCCCAACCCTCCAGTGCAGCCATCGGAGAGGTTTTGCTATACCAAGCCGTCGCCAGCGAAAATATCGCCAGTGCCTCCTTCACCGCTGTTCACAACAACGGTCAAGACACTCTTAATCTCAATTCGGTAGTAGAAAATGGAAATCTCTTAGTATGGCGTAAAACGATACAAGAATATGATGCAGATACAGGAACCGGCGATGTAGAGGGTGAGTACAATGTGACACTCCAGCTCACCGATGAAGCCGGAAATGTAAGTGAACCGCTTGAAGGTGCGACCATCCGTATTGACAGTTCTATGCCAACAATCACTCTCCTGGGCTTGAACCTAATACAGGATGCCGATTCGACCATTTCAGCTGCCAGCAATTACGCTCTCGATGGCCACACCGTCCAAGCGATTATCAAAACCAATGATGCTGTGATGCCAGAGAACCTGAGCACTCCCACTGTGACGATTGGCGGCCACTTGGCACAATCCGTCACGCCTCTCTCCAACAACCGCTGGGAAGCCATTTACGTTCTCGACAGCAGTCTTCATTCCGATGGACCGGCAGACGTTGTCGCTTCGGTTTCTGATACCGCCGGCAATGTAGCCACCGCTGTTTTAACCTCCGTTAACATTGACGTCACCAGTCCTTGGCTGGCCTATCAGGACATCAACCCCGAAACCGTTCCGGATGGTGGGACCGCAACAGTCGTACTAACCTTTAATGAATTGGTTCGGACCAACCGTTTGAATCTGTTTTACTTGAGTGACACCGGTGGTCGGGTAGACCTACTTCCGAACAGCGTGGAACATTGTACAGCCAACACAGAGATTACCGCAGCCGATGAAGGTGCTGATAACCTTGCAACGGTGAATATTGCTTCTTCTTTCGTGTGTACCATCAGTACACCAGTGGGAAAGGCTTACCTGCCAGAATACAGTCTCGAAGTAGAAGCAGTCGACTTTCCGGGTAACCCGGTGACCATCCCTCTGGGTTCCACCACCCTTCGATTCGACCAAAACAGGCCGGAGCTGTCGATATCCAATCTAATCACGCCTCGAATGACCGGACACAGCCTCGCTGAAGACCGAAAGTACACCGCGAACTCTACAGATCGAACCAATGGCGAAACCATTTCATTTGTCCTAACCAGCAATGAGGCGCTCCAAGAAGGCTACCCTAAGGCATGGCTGGGGACATTGGATATGACCTGTTCAGCTTTGATCCAAATGACAGAGAATGAGTTTACCAGTACATGCTCCTATACCCTTCAGGGCACAGAAACCGATGGAACCAAGCGCATCCGGGTAACGTCCTATGACCTCGCGGGAAATTATCGAGAGTTTCAAGGCAGTCCAGCGAACGATGGGGAAACTGTGCTCTTCGACTTTACTTTGCCTGTGGTGCCTTACTCCAACGTAGCACCATCCATCATACCTTCATCGGGTACCGGCATGGTCACCGCTATTTTTTCAGAGCCAGTCCAAGACATACTTTTCTCCATCGTTGACGGCCCCAGTATCACAGCGTCGGTTGACACCGGTGACAATGGTTTAACCGCCGCCTATGAATTCTCTATCGGCACCGGTTCTATCGATAATCAGTCTTTCCAAATTCGAGCTACTGGCACCGACTACAGTGGTAACACCCTCAACACGGTTCTGGCGCAAGAGGTGGTGATTGACCAAGTCATGCCTCGTTTTTGCGATGGGGAAAATTGTGTGCCCGTCTATAACATCGGGGTTTGGGATGGTTCTGCTATCGGTCGACACTTCGTGAACATCAACGATAAGGCCACTGGAACCCAGATTGCCGTTGAATTCGAGTCCACGGAAATACTGGGTGCCGCTCCCGAAGCGGCACTTGGAGCGCGGCTCTTTCCCGGTGATACCTGCGCAACCGATTCTATATCGCCGCCTTTCGCCTACCGATGCATCTATACCATGGAAGGCAATGAAATTTCCGGACTCCAAGGCGTTGCCATCAACCTTACAGACCCTGCAGGGAATCGCACCACTCGCGCCTTCGGCACATTTCTCTTCGACTTTGACCGGCCAGAACCCGTAGCCGCATCCGTCGCCTACGAAGCAGGCATGACCAACGCATTAAGCCGTATCCAGGCACTATCCACCGGTTCCAAAGCATTTCTCTCCTTCGGAACAGACCAACTAACCCGAGTAAGTGATGCGGCCGTGAATTGCTCTGGTACCGTATTCCCCCTGGACCCAACCACCGAGGATGGAACTTTCTTCTCCTGGGAACTCCCTTTCGACACATTCCCAACTGTACCAGAAGATGGCGCTTGTCTCACGGAAGCCACTCTAACGGACCTGATTTACATCAAGCCCCCAACATCAGGCACAGGGCCTCAGTATAGCTACGAGCCAGAGAACGACGCAGTTTGGGATCTGGTCCCCATAGGAAATACTGGCACTCCGCGGGAAATGACAGTGTTGATCGACAAAACACCCCCCGTGCTTTCAACGGTTTTGGACACATCCAATTTCAAACACCTACGTATGCCCTACGGCGCAGCCCAAGCGGAAGACAATGCAGGATCGGGCTACGCAACCAAACACTATGTCGTTGACAATACTTTGCCGGATTCATCAGGAGCAAAATCAAGCGTCATCCCATTGTCCTATTTTGCGCCGGGAGAAGGTAATGTTTTAACACCAGACACCAACGACGGCACATGCAGCGGTGAAAAAGATTGCCCGAGTAGTTCCACATGTATCGTTGAGGCAGGTATTTGTACCAATATAAGACTGGTTCGATTCTACAATCAGGACACTCCCGAACAAGGGGCTTACCAAGGTACATTGCTTGGAAGTATCGACTTCCTTACTTACACTGGCAACGGATTTTTTCCCGCAGTCGAAATCGCCTCCGACACATCTGAAGTATGGATTGAAGTGGTCGACACAGCAGGAAATCCATCGAATCGCATGCCCCTTACAACGGATTGGATTATCACCCTGGGCGGTAGAAGCGACTTTAATGGGCAGTCCCATCCAGTCGACGCATGGAAAACAGGCTTCTTTCAACCCCAGCTTTCACAGGTTGGTTCAAGCAGCCTCACTGAAACCAGTGGCTTGGCAAAACAAGGAGGGCTGAGCGTTAACGAGTCAGCAAAAATGTTTTGGTCTGAACAAAATCCCACAACCAATCTTCCAGATTGGCTTTCAACTCCGGGCGTCACAAAAAATGCAGGCCAAGGCACCATCGAACTCACTGGCCTCGATAGGCTTGGCGCAGCAAGACACTGGTCTTATTCGCCCGCGTCGCAAACCTTTTCGACCGTTACCGCACTCAATGCCA
>CAZZDT010000436.1:0-4273 GCA_964652435.1 uncultured Bdellovibrionales bacterium | reverse complement strand
GGCGGCACTCGATGCATGGTTCGATAAAGCCTTCACCACTTTACCAAGGGCTGTCTCTGCACCTCCCTTTTCAGTGATGAAAGAATGGTCATTGCCATTGAGGTCGAACTTATCCAAACCATCAAAAAGCCGGTTGGCCTCGCGAGATCCAGAAATCTTACCGTCGCCATTGAGGTCTGCCTGCCGCAGTTTCTTCGCTACCGCCGGTGAAATAGCCGCCTCCCGGCTGGCATCGTTCACAGATACGTTCGCTCTTTTGAAACTCTCAACAAATGCTTCGCGACTGATTGTTTTCATGAAGTCCCCCTGGCCTCTGTACTTTTCTACCTACGCACCAGTAGACAATATGGGTTAAATCCCTTCAGGTGACCGCGATTACCAAATGATTCCAGTCACTTAATAGGATCATCCTATTCTAAGGAACCTGACTCCCAACCCATTCATTGGGGGTTGTCAGACCGATCGGCCAGTGCTATCGCGGCCGGCCGCTCGCAAGAGCAAAACAATGAAATATGGATACCAAAATGAAAAATTTAATAACACTTGCCCTTTTTGCCCTACTGCTACCTTCTTGTGGAACCGAATCATCCGACATTGAAGTTACCCATGCCCACTATGTGGAAACCTCTGCCCTACGCGGCATCCCCGGTGGCGGCGTATCCAAAGGCTGGATTGAACTCGGCGATGTAGAAAACCGTGGCACCATTACCCAGCATCTTTGGCGCTTTGAAATCGATGAACGACAAGACGTTCGCATCGATATGACTTCAGAAGACGATGCATTGCTCAAGCTTTACCGTAAGTCTGGCCGACGCTGGAACCGAGTCACCACCAACGATGATTGCGACGATTACACCTACGACGCGTGTATCGAACGCAACCTACGCACCGGCCGTTACTTAATTGTAGCCACCAGCTACGAGTGGAACCGTTACCGCGACCGCACCCGCATTCGCTACGAACTTTCCCTTGAAGGTGAAGAGCAAGAAGAAGGCCTCTGCGGAACCCGCGGTGGCATTCAATGTGAAGAAGGTTACTTCTGTGATTACTTCCCTGAGTCGGCTTGCGGTGCCAATGACCGCGGCGGCGTATGCGTTGAAATCAATCCACGCTGCACACGCGAGTACATGCCAGTCTGCGGATGCGATGGACGCACCTACTCAAACGACTGCGTGGCCAACAGCCAAGGTGTTTCTGTGGATTATGAAGGCCGCTGCGAATAAGGCATAAGCTTCACCAAAGCTTGCTCTTTATCCAAGCCTTTCATTTTATAGCTGCCGGCCGGTTCATAAGCTTCTTGCGCCAAGTGAGCTTTCACTGCCGCAGAAGTGAAAACCGTGCCCGGTTCAGCCACCGATTCTATTCGAGCAGCAAAATTCACTGTGGGACCAATGCAAGTGTAATCGGAGCGCCGCTTCGATCCAAAGTTGCCCACAACCGCCGGCCCCTGGTGGATACCAATGCGCATGCGTAAGTGAGAGGCATCAAACTTTTCCCAACGATGGGCCAACTCCTCCATAGCTTGGTTCATAGCTAAAGCGCACTGAGTTGCTCGCTGAGCCTGCTCCGCTAAGTCCATATCCTTCGGTGCGCCAAAGATGACCATGATGGCATCACCAATGAACTTGTCTATGGTTCCACCATGCTCAAAAATCACTTCATTCATCACCGAAAGATACTCATTCAATACTTCGGAAATGCCCTCGGGGCCCAATCTCTCAGAGATGGCCGTGAACCCCTTTAAGTCGCTGAATAAGATGGTTACTTGGCGCAACTGCGCCGGTTGCTCCATGCTCAACGTACCGTCCAAGATTTCCTGCACAAGGTCACCGGGCAGATAGCGCTTGCACACACTTTCCGTGAGGTACTCGTTCAATCGTTTGATTTCCTTCTCGCCCGATTTTAACTGAAGCAAATTGCGAATGGTGGTGCTCAATTCCACCTGATTAAAGGGCTTGCCCAGGAAAGCATCGGCTCCAACACCCTTGCCCACCAGCTTACTCTCTTCGTCGCTTTTGGCGGTGAGCATGACCACCGGTATACCTCTGAGGCTTTCGTCTTCACGAATGGCCGCCACCATTTCTGGCCCCGACATGTTGGGCATCATCCAATCTGAAACAATCAAGTCGGGCTGATGCTCTCTGGCCGCTTTAAGCGCCTCTTGACCATCTTCTGCGGTCACCACGCGATAACCCATATCTCGGGTGCTGGCTTTCACCATCCGGCGCATATCTGGGTTGTCGTCCACCACCAAAATCAAATCGATTTCGTCGGACGCTAAGTCCGCATAAGCATCCGGAGAATCCTCTAGGCGAGTCTCATCGCCCGCCACCAACCAGGACTTATCACTGGCTGCTTGAAACTCGTCCTCGGGTGCCTCAAAGACCTGGGGGAATTCCGCCCAGAAGGTACTGCCCTTGCCCGGTGCACTTTCTAGACCCACTTGACCACCCATGCCTTCGCTTAAGTCTTTGCAAAGGGCCAAGCCAATGCCAGTGCCTTCGAACTCTCGAGTGGTAGAGCCATCTACCTGAGTGAAGACCTCGAAAATACTGGCGTGGGCGTCGGCCGGAATCCCCGGACCGCTGTCGCGAACAAACACGCGAACCTTCTGATCACGCACTGCAAATCCAAGCTCAATTTCACCGCCCGGCGGTGTGTACTTAAGAGCATTGGAGAGAAAATTCATGACCACCTTCTCAAACGCATCCGTATCCAGTTGCACCACGACCACCGCTTTCGCCTTCTCAACCAAGTCTCCGTTTTGGGTGACCGAAAAACGAAGACTGCGCCCACTGGCCGCCGAGCGAAAATAATCAGCGCACCGCAACACCAGCGTGCCCACAGAGCGTGGCCGAAGATTCAGCTCAAAACGACCCGCAGAGGCTTTTTGAAAATCGAGCAGCTGGTTGACCAAACGCAAGAGCCGCTTAGCATTGCTGGATGCAATCAGCAGCTCTTCCTGCCCTGGATTCACCTCCAGGCGACGCTCTAAAGGCGACATAATCAAAGTGAGCGGTGTGCGCAGTTCGTGCGAGATGGTTTGGAAGAATTGAGTTTTCTGCTGGTCTAATGTTTCCAAGGCCAGTTTGTCGCGCTGGAGTTGATCCGTTTGAGACTGAATAATTGTTTCAAGTCGACTTTTTCTGAACTGCGCTTGCCCAACCAACATCAAGACCACAAAACCCAGCAAAATGTATCCCGGCTCAAAAATTGAACCTCCTAATACCGCGCCTCCTCCAGCGGCCAAATTCCAAAAATAGGGACCATGAAAATAATTCAAAAGATGGGGCTCGCCCTGCCGCACCGAAATCACACCCACATCTTCCCAGCGGCCTTGAACATTCAAGTAGATATGACAAATCCCAATACCGATGATGAAAACGAAAGAAACAATAAGAACTGCGATAGAAACCAGGAATGCTTGATTCGTTTTATGAATAACCGCCGAAAAGACGAAAGTGGCGAGTAGGTAAATAAAACCCATGGCAAAGATAAATTCGACCCAAGTTGATTCATGAACCTTACGGACCACAGGCTTGCGGCCATTAAACCCACGAACAACCAAACAACTTGCAATGACAAATAGTGCTAAACCCACAGTTACCAGAGCTATCCAGTGCGATACGGTTTCCACTCCCGCATCCCAGTCGCTCACTTCATAGGCAACCGCTAATTCTCCCAAGAGACCAAATGCTTCATTTCCTGAAGAAGAAAAGTGACCCGTAAAAAATACGGCAAGCGCAATCACAGAGCCAAAAGCAGAACCAACAGAGATAAAAATACTGCTAAAATCAATCAAGCAAGGCGATTGCTCATCGTGAGAGTAGAGCCACATTCGACAGATAAGGTGGTGAGCAAAGAACGCCAGCGCGACTAAGCCAGTCAGTACCGATACCGCTG
Organism: uncultured Bdellovibrionales bacterium; assembly: GCA_964652435.1. Classification (GTDB taxonomy): domain Bacteria; phylum Myxococcota; class XYA12-FULL-58-9; order XYA12-FULL-58-9; family JABJBS01; genus JABJBS01. The sequence continues at coordinate 370 of CAZZDT010000436.1, read as the reverse complement.
AAGCCGGGAAGACCGATTGGACATCCTCAAATCCCCTCACGCACTGCACAACACCAATACCTGTTCCCAGCATGCCAGCATAAGCGTATGCAGCGCCGGCCTTTAAATGGTGATTGTAACGTAGAGATGAGTCGGACTTATTGCGATAAAGCCAGCGTAAGGAATGCCCACCGTTTAGAACCAAAAGAAAGGCAAACGAGCATAAGACAACCAAAATGACCGATGGTAGGTTAATCAGAGGCCTATACAGCGCAACCGGCTCGTTAATCACCAAGCAAAAGAAAAGCCCCGGCAGTCCCAAAAGCAATATCACCAAGCCGAAAGACAAACATTCATCTTTTAACTGAATCACGGCCTGGCGGTTATCGTG
>CAZZDT010000435.1:0-4283 GCA_964652435.1 uncultured Bdellovibrionales bacterium | reverse complement strand
GCACGCACAACACTGGCACCAGGAATCATCGTTGATGTTTACAATCACCATGCAGAAGCAGGTGGCGGCGTAGAGGATGCCGAAGCTCGGGCCGCGGGTTTTGCACAGCTTACCGAATTCATTCAAACCCACTCAGCCGGTAACGCCATCATCATTGGGGGAGACACCAACCTTCATCGCTCGGATGTAAGCGATGGTCCTGTTATCACCGCGTTTGAGGCTGATAACCAATTGACCGATGCCTGCCACTTTCTAGAGTGTGGAACAGAAACAATTGACCGCTTCTTTTTTCGCAGCAGTGACACAGTAAGGGTCACACCACTTAGCTGGAGATTCGCCGATGAATTTGTAACCGAAGAAGGGGGAGATTTATCGGATCACTATGCAGTTCATGTTGGATTTCAATGGGAGCGGCTGGAAGAGTAAAAAGAGTGGAAGAGTCTGCATACTTTGCCCGGTGTAATCACTCAGACTCCCCCACTCTCAAATTAGCGCCGTACCTTTAAAGCAACCATTGCTTTCCTACGACGAACTCGCATCGCAAGCCCCAGCATCAAGACCATCCAAACCGGCAGCATATTTTGAGAAGCTTGAATCGATGAGCAGCCACTGTCCAGCTCACTGATAGAGAGTGCCGGCGGCGTGTTGATATAGGTATCGATTTTCGGAACCAGTGTTCCCCCACGTGAACAACTACTTCGCATCCCATCATCACAGGCACGCTTCATTCGTTCATCTAACCAATTGAAGAAAATATCAGCGCGGGTTTCAATGCCACCCTGATTACAATCACCCCAGTCGTACCCACGGCTGGTTACTCCAATCACAACAGGCTCTTTTGCTCCCACATTTAGAAATGTGGGACCGCCCGAATCGCCGAAACACTGCTGAGGCAAAGAAGGGTCATTACCAACTTTGATTTCACCATATCCAATTTCGGTTAATAGACTTTCCGCCTCTACCTTATAACCAGAATCGGTCGCACCCCGCTCAGGAGAACGTTGTCCATAACCTACGATAGTCACCGGAACATTCTCCTTCAACAGTTCGGACTCTGAAGGTTGCATCACCCGAGAAGGCGTTACGCTATGTATTGGGCTCTGCAAATAAACCAAAGCAATATCCGCACCGTCACTTAGGCCCTTGGCACCAATAGAAAAGTAAAATTCGTTCTCGCAATCAGCGAAACTTTTAGACCGCTCTTGTGTACAGGCGTGAACATAGCCCCACCAGTGACTGTTTAAGCAAGCGTGCATATCGACATCATCGGCCCCTGTGCATGTTTTTAAATCGCTGCATAACTTTTCGTCCAGTGCATCCTTTGGCACGTTGCAGGCAGGGATACGTGCTGCAGGGAGAACAAAGTCCGAGACATAATCAGGGTGAGCTTCGTAATGAATAAAGAGTGATTCACTCTCATTCACACCAGAGCCAACATCATCAGTCAAAACAAAGTGCGTAGAATAACCATTCATTCGCATTTCAGGAATAGCCTCGACACAGTGTGCTGCAGTTAAAACAACATCGGGTGCGACCAACGTTCCTGTGCAAAAAAGGTGTTGCTGACCACCACCGCTGATCACCAGTGCTCCCGTAGAAGCGTGCGAATCAGCACCAATACGATTTCCATCAATGATTGCGTCTTGGCGTTTATTTTTGCTGCTGCGCGATAAATCGAAACTATTGGCATCACCGCAACCAACAACTTGAACGGTCATGGACATACCTAAAACCACCAATACAACCGTCTTAAAAACTCTCTTTGTCTGACGAATCATAGCGTCTTTCCTTGGGCAAAGTGTGTGTGCACCCTTTATGTTGCAGCCACTGTGCCAACCGGAAAACGAGAGCAAAAACAGATAAACCCTTTAAATACAGGTATCTAAATCAAGAATGAATTCAACAAAGAAATGAAACACACCGCTTCGCACTTAAAATGAACGCGTTTTTTGCGATTGGTTGTGAGATCGCTCACATCGAACAATCACAAAAATTTAAAATGATTCAGATTGAGACGATTTAATCTTGGACTTTTGTGATCTCGCTCACACAAAGACTCATGCGAGCTTCTCTAAAGCATCTAAAAGTGTCGAAAAGACGCCACCAACTCGTCACAATCGTCAGTTTTCAGGCAATAATAGGTAGGACAGGATCCGATAAGTGAGGACACCAAAAGCTCACGCCCATCTTCAATCAGGCGTGAGCTTCCGTTCATTTATTCACCGCTTAACTCTAAGATGCCCTTTTCCCATGTATGTATGAGAGGTTCGGTAAAGCCATCCGTCTGAAGAACATCTTCTTCACTGTAGGTGAGCCGTACTGAATCTACGCGTCCTCGCAGACTGGAGCTTGCTTCGGAAACGTCCTCAAACAATACAACCAACTCATTATCTTCACCATTGGCTTTTAGAATGCCCGGCGCGATTGGAAAGTGGTCAGGATTGACCGTCATCCACATGTCCCGCCGTCCACGGATCCAAGACCCCTGGCGCAACCAATTGTTGTCGCTAAGCCAACGGCCAATCAATCGGCCATTAAGAAAGATAGTTGCTTTCGAAGACTTGCCTTTTAGTTCCAACACCAAAGGTGCGTGAAACTTTTCACGACTGGGTAAATCATCGCTGCTGAAATGGGTGGTGTAACGCTGCGTTTCGCCTTCACGCAAAACATACGGCAATTGAATACCCTCCTCATCTAAATCTGACCCCAGGATATAATCATCACGCCAGATCGGCGTCACACGCCAATTCTCTAAAGGTTCACCGGCGAGGCTGGCTTGGCCATAGAGTCCTTTCAAAGCATCGAATCCTAAAGCCGGCGCTGAGAAATTTGTTGGTGACCATGTGCCCCGAGGCCACATAAAGCTACCGTGACCCCAAATTTCGACTTTGAAAGAGACTGTATTCCAACCACGCTTGAGGTACGGAACCAAATCTTCAAATGCATAATCCGAGCTCCAGGAACCATTGTTAATTTCGGTCCCCATAGGCACCACTGTCGTGATGTAATGACCATTCACGTAAATCCCCACGATATCGCTGGCATGCTCAACAAAAAGTGAACGCTCATCCCAGAAGTAATGAGGAATACGGTCCAGATAAACATCGGCCTCATAGAGATAATGGCCTTTGTAAAATTCGTAACTTTCTAGGGACTCCAGCTCTGTACCTGGTTCAACACGCTCATCCTCAACATGTCCGTTCGATAAAGGATGAACCTTAGCCATATGCCCGCGTGATAGATCGGGTAATGGGTCCAGTCGTCCTTTTCTTGAAACCCTCCGCTTTATAAACCCAGAATTGCTCGCCGAAGAACTCCAGAGATAAACATCAGTCATAAGCTGTTCTTGCTCGTAACGAATCTCCAGCTCACCTTGTGAATCTCTTTCAAAAAGGGCGTAGTCCAATCCCACAACAAGGCTCGCGCCCAGCTCATCACTGTGATGCCAAGTTCGACCCGCGTTTTCAGTTGTAACGATTACAATACGAACCTTCGGTTGCCCGAGAACATCCACCAGAATGGTTTTCAAGCCACCATAGGTATAAATGAACGAGTATCTTCCGTCGGATTCTTCTACCAACTCCACGCCATGAGAGAACGTAAAGTCGATATCTCCTCCCAGGTTTTCCAATACGAGCTCACCTTGCGTTCCGCTCTTACCGTAAACAACCAGAAGCTTCTCTTGCCCAAGTTCCCGATTCATCAAAACTTCACTGGTGCTGTAGGCCATCTTCAACGAATCATGAAGCATTAAGTTCGAAACCAAAAGCATCGCATAATCAGATTCAAGATCTCCAAGACCACCCTGCGGAAACGATTCCGCAGGAACAGTCAGTTCCGTATATTTTGGAAAAATCTCTCCATCAAACTCGATCCCGTGGGGCGCAATGACCTGCTCATAATGAGATTCGTTCAACACACTGAGTATCTTGGTGCCATTGGAACCTTCATACCAATAATGGTACTTCCACCAACCTTCGGCCGCACCGATGTTGTACTGGTCAATGGCCACTCGGCTGTCCTCATAGAAAAACCACCATCCACCACTGCGATTGGGATATTCCTGGCCGCCAATAATATTTTGAAAATCATCGAAAAATAAATTTGCTCGGCGAAACTGATGAAACTGGGGTCGCATCACCCCTGAAGGCGTCACGATGCCGCCGTAATCAACAACGTTATGAAAATAACCCACGATAGGACTGATAAAGGCGCCCAAGAGATTGTCGAAGCTCACGTCAAAAATCGTCTCCGGCTGGAAGGCACTTAGCGCAGCCGGAGTA
>CAZZDT010000434.1:0-4290 GCA_964652435.1 uncultured Bdellovibrionales bacterium | reverse complement strand
CATCCCCCACATCAAAGGAACGGTGATGAATTCCCGCCGGCAACTGGCTAAGCAGCTCTTCATTCATATCCCCAACCACAACCGTAGCCCCCGCTTCATGTAGACGGTGGGCAAAATGTGCTCCCATACCGCCTGCGCCACCGGTCACAATGATTTTAAGACTCTCCAGCTTCATATCCTAAGCTCCTCCGTAAGAGACGGCGTCACAATAACTTTCTGTGCCACTGAAAACAATGCGTGATGAGAGGCCATAAATGCGGTAGAATAGAGAGGAACTGGGGAATTCAAATGGCTCGAGCTGGCACCTACCAAGTGGCCCTTAACCAAGGCACCTACTTTTTAAAATTATCAGGACATTTATGTTTCAGCAGCTCAGTTCCCTTTGCCGATATCATCGACCTAATCGGGAGCACGCCGAACTGCAAAGGCACATTGGTGGATCTTCGCGAAGCCAACATGATCGACAGTACCCACCTGGGACTGCTGGCCCGCTTGGCTTTGGAATCACAAACAAAATTAGGTAAGCAACTCACAATCGTGAGCACCGGCAAGCATGTTCCACAGGCACTCAAAACAACCGGTCTACAACACTTGGCGCTTCTCTTGGATGCTCATGAAGGCGAAATGCCACCTACAGAGTCGATTCAGAGCCTACCCGCTACAAAGCGCAGCATTGCCCAAGTCATGCTTGAGGCCCACCAAACCTTGATTGGCCTCAATCAAGAGAACAAAGATACCTACCAAGATTTTGTGACGATGCTCAAAAGCTCGATGCAAAAAAAGGGTCAGATTTAAAGTTCAGAGCGAGGAACATAGTGAAAAGTGGTTTTCACCTCGATGTCCTTGCTGATGCTATTGGAAACCGGGCAATTGACTGCAGCATTTTCCAATGAAGCGCGGTCCCCTTCGGCCACTTCATCCGGCACCCAAATTTCTACCGGCAACTTCACGATTCTTCGCGGTGCCTCGGCACTCATGTGCTTCTCAACCCGGTACTTCACACCGTCGAGATTATAGTCACGGCTTCGCGCCCACAAAGCCATGATAGTAGTCATGCAAGCACCAAGAGAAGTTGCCATCAAATCTGTGGGCGAGAAATGTTCACCTGTACCGCCGTTATCCTTGGGAGCGGTAGTGCGAATATTATCTCCGCTGGGGCCGTGCTGATGACCGGCAGTAACACCATCTTCTAATTTACCTACGATTTCCACGCTCATGTGACTCTCCTTGTGAACGTTGCAACGGAACTAACACTTTGACGGCGCGGGCAAAACCCAGAAATGACGATTTGTTTCCCTCAGCCGCGCCAAGCACGCGCGTTCTCGAAACAGTGCGTCAGGTCCCCGACCACGCTCACCCAACCTAGAAGCAGGCCGAGTCCATATCCAGTGAATCTCCGTACATCGCCATGACCACCTTCAATTTATTGGGTACCTCACTGAGTTCATAGCGGTAAAAATACTGGGCAGCACTCAGTTTACCCCGATAAAAATTCAGTTCTTCGCCCTGTGCCTCACCCAAACGCTTCGCTGCCAAAACCGCCTTGTCCAACCAAATCCATGCTACGACCGCATGCCCGAAACATTCCAGAAAGAGGGAAGCATCGGCCAAGGCTTTCCTCAGCTCGCCACCTGCAGCCACTTGCCCCAGAGCGCCGATACATGCCTGAATCTTCTCCAAAACGCCGCCCAATTGCGCCGCCATGGGAGCACAGGACTCGATTTCCGCAGCCTGAGCAAGGGTTTGCTGAATCCGACCAGCCAGCACCATCAATGACTTCCCACCGTCAGCCAATATCTTTCGGCCCAAGAGGTCCATGCCCTGAATCCCGTTGGTCCCCTCGTGAATCGCGTTGAGACGGTTGTCTCGATAAAGACGCTCGACGGGATAGTCACGGGTATACCCCGCACCACCCAGCACCTGAATGGCCATGTCGTTGGCTTCAAGACAATATCGAGACGGCCAGGCTTTACAGATAGGCGTTAAGATATTGAGCATCTGCTTGGCCTCTTGTCGGCGCCCCTCCTCTGGATGAAAATCCGCATCGTCCAAAAGTTGAGCCGCGTACAAACATAAAGCCAACGCGCCTTCCACAAATGACTTTTGCTTTAAGAGCATTCGCTTTACATCCGCATGTTCAATGATGGGCACTTGCGGGCTTGAGGGGTCGCGGTTGTCGGGATGTCTTCCCTGAGGGCGCTCTCGCGCATAATCCAGGGAGCAGAGGTACCCTGCATAACCCAGCATCGACGCGCCAAAGCCCACGCCAATGCGGGCTTCATTCATCATGTGAAACATTGCACGAAGTCCCTGGTGTTTTTCGCCCACAAGCTCACCACGGCACACACCGCCTTCACCAAAATTCAAGAGCGTATTGACGGTTCCTCGAAATCCCATTTTGTGATTCAGTCCCGCCAGTACCACGTGGTTACTCTGGCCGGTCGAATCCAGCTTTGGCACAACGAAAAGTGAAATCCCCTTCACTCCCGCAGGCGCATCGGGCAACTTCGCCAGTACCAAATGAACAATATTCTCGGACAAGTCATGCTCGCCCCCAGAAATCCACATCTTTGTCCCGATGATACTGTAGCCACCATCATCCAACGGCTCGGCGCGAGTCTGTAAGTCAGCCAGCGACGACCCTGCTTCTGGCTCTGACAAACACATGGTCCCAAAAAAACGTCCATCCACAATGGGCTGCATGTAGTTCTCTTTTTGAGAATCGGTCCCGAATACACCAAGTAAGTTTGCAACCCCTACACTTAAAAGCGGATAACCCGCTGCCGAGATATTTGCGCCGTAAAACATTCCCTGCGCCGCCTGAGCCATCACCCACGGCAACTGCATCCCGCCGTCTTCCATACTCCGATGGGCCGCCATAAAACCCGCTTCAACATAAGCGTCCAGCGCCTGTTTGAGTTCCGGTATCAATTCCACCCGTCCGTCTTTTAGTTGCGGCTCGTTCTCATCCAATTTATGCGCACAGGTCTCAAATTGCTCGCGGGCAATCGTATGGGCGGTATCAAGAACAGCATCAAAGGTATCCTGGTCCAGGTGGTCGTAACGTTCCCAGCTGGTGAGTTCATTTACTTTCAGCCACTCATAAAGAACAAATGAAAGGTCTCTTCGATTGATAATAAAACTCATGCCCATTTCCTTTCATGGTTCAGCAACCATTCTTTCTTTTCGACGCCGCCGGCATATCCTCCCAAAGCCCCGTTTGCAGCAATAACTCGATGGCACGGAATAGCCAAGGCAATTGGGTTACTCCCATTGGCCATACCTACCGCACGGGATCCGCCGGGTTTCCCGATGGCTTTTGCAATGGTGTGGTAGGAAGCCGTGGCCCCAGGTGGAATCCGAATAAGCTCTCGCCAGACCCGCCGTTGAAAGTCTGTGCCATTGAAACATAAAGAAACCGATTCAAAGGCACGGAGTTCGCCCGAAAAATAACGGTGCACGGCCCGAAGAGCGGGGGAAGCATCGGGGCGCTCATGGAGTTCAACCTCACCCCATCGTTTGCGCAAAAGACGATGCATCCGCTCTTCGTATCCTTGATAGTCAAGGCTACAGAGTTCGCGATCCGAGGTAACAATCACAAGGGGCCCTATCGCCGATTGTACTCGCTCTTGCCACAGTTTCATGACAGCTATTTAACAGATTGCTTCTTCTTGGAAATATCAAACTCAATAATATTGGAGCGCTTGAGCTGATAAAGCGTCACACTATCGTGAAAACCTTTTAGATTGTATTCACCCGCTCCTACATACATATCCTCGGGTAAGAGCGAAGCCACTTCGTGAGACATATAAACACAGCCCGGAACGCAAACCGTCTCAATGCGCGAAGCTCGGTTGACCGTGCTGCCAACCGCCGTGTAGTCAATCCGTCTATCACTGCCCAGGTTTCCAACCAAAGCCGGTCCACGGTGAATACCTATTCGCATCGAGAGCGATGGTAAGCCTTCTTCATTCCATTTCTTATTGAGAATTCGCAGTTGCGCCAGCATCTCTCTGGCGGTCGCCGCTGCCTGATGGGCTTGTATTTTCGGCGTTGATTCTATCGGCGCCCCGAATAAAACCATAATGGCATCACCAATAAACTTGTCGATGGTGCCACCGTTATCAAAAATCACATCACCCATTGCAGTGAAATATTCATTTAAAAGCCTGGCCACGGTTTGGGTGCCGATTTGCTCAGATAGACTCGTAAAACCAACCAAGTCGGTAAAAATAATGGTCACATCCAAATGCTTCGGAGAATCATTCATCGTACGGTCGCCCGCTAGAA
>CAZZDT010000433.1:0-4295 GCA_964652435.1 uncultured Bdellovibrionales bacterium | reverse complement strand
TAAATCGGGTGCCGGTGGTTCAAAGTCAAATCGACGTGGTTCACCGCGACGCTAGGAGAGACGGATGCGGGTTGGCTTAGAGCTTGAAACCAATGGCCGTGTGGTAATGTGGCGTTCACTCGAAGGCGCCCTTATGACCATTGGCCGAAATCCAGAATGTCATTTGTGCCTGCCTCAAGAAGAGGTGGCTGATGTGCATTGCGTTTTGCAATGGGATGGGGAGGTATTAAGTGCGAAGCCTCACGCAGAGGGCATTGTTTTAAATGATGAAACGATTACCGAGACCACACGCCTGGCGGTGGGTGACCGGTTAAGCTTAGGCAGTGTTATTGGAGTGGTTCGTTTTGAGGTGGGTGAAGAATTGGCGGCGGCCGGTCAAACCCGCACGCTGGTCCCCGAGGCATTTAGAAAGCGCTCAGATCTTTTGATTCGTTTACCGGAAGCATTTCCCGGTAAATCATGGCCTCTCGATGAACGTGGCCTTACCTTAGGCGCAAATGATTCCAATGACATTGTCTTAACAGATCCTTATGTATCGGGGTTCCACGCTCGGGTGTATATGAAAGATGGCCGCCCGATGATCGAGGATGTGGGCAGTCGAAATGGCGTTTTTTTGGGGGATCAAAAAATTCAGGCCGCAGAGGCTACCGCTGGTGCCCAAATTAGATTGGGCCAAACCGTGATGCTGGTTGCGGAGCAAAACCCGGAACAAACGACCACTCAAGCCGGTCGCCAATCGGGGCAGATGATTGGCAAGTCGGAACCCATTGAAAAGCTGCGCAAGATACTTCGACGGGTGGCGGGCAGTGATATTCCTGTTTTGCTCACCGGTGAAACCGGCACGGGAAAAGAAGTGGCGGCAACTTTGGTCGCCGAGTTGAGTCCGCGCTCAGGTAAGCCTCTCATTGTTATTAATTGTGGCGCTTTGACCAAAGACCTCGTTGAGTCAGAGCTTTTTGGCCACGAAAAAGGTGCTTTTACTGGAGCGAATGAGCGTAAGGTGGGGGCTTTTGAAGCGGCCAACGGTGGCACTTTATTCTTAGACGAGATTGGTGAGCTGCCTTTGGACATGCAGCCCAAGCTTCTGCGGGCTTTAGAGAACAGTGAAGTGCGCCGTTTAGGTTCCCCGAAAAGTTTTCATGTGGACGTTCGAGTGATTGCGGCAACAAATCGCAAATTGGAAGAGGAGGTGGCCGCGGGTCGTTTCCGAGAAGATTTGTTACACCGCTTGAATATTGTGACGGTGGAGTTGCCACCACTGCGTCGCCGAGCTTCCGACATTGAAGAATTGGCTATGCATTTTGTATCGGCATTTAGTCCGGGCAATGAGGTGGTTGCATTGGCACCCGGAGCTTTAGAAAAGCTTAAAGGCCACGTGTGGCCGGGAAATATTCGTGAGCTTCGCAATACCATTCAGCGAGCGGTTTTGATGAGAATGGGTGATGCGGTTGAAGCAGAAGATATTACTTTTGCTCCCTCGAGTTTTGAGCATCGGGCGGCAGTTTCTGAAGCATTGACCAGTAGAACCTTGGCGGATCTGGAAAAGGAAGCCATCACAACTGAGCTGATTCGTCACAAGGGCAACAAGAAAGAGGCCGCTGCTGCGCTCGGGGTTTCGCGCTCGACCATTCACCGTAAGATTGAAGATTACGGCATCGATTTAGAAAAGCTCGGAGTGGCTTGAGAATTGATTCTCAAGCCTCGAGTTTTATTTTGCTTTGAAGCCGCAGGCTGCAGCTGCTTTGTAGCGCTTGCAAATTTCATCGGTGCATAGAAAGAAAGTCAGATCGGCGTTGACGGTCCCTTCACCGGCTTTGCTGGCCGTGAACTCAGTTTTGATGGTTTTTGCTGCGGCCTTTTCATCAACAAAATCTTTAGCAGTGTATTTGTCTTTAGAGACGGCAACACCGTCGCTGCCCTTCACCATGGCTTTAAACGGCGTATTGGTTTTGAGGGTCTGCTTGCCTTTAGGGGTGATGGTCAAAGAGCATGCACCAGCTTTACCAGAAGCAACTTCACCCTCTACTTGGTAAACCAAGTCGTAGAGTGCTGAGGTATCGTCCGCGGCCATGGCCACAGAGCCTGCAAGAAGGATGGAAAAGAAAATCAGTGTACGCATGGATGTAAGCTCCTCTAAATCTACATGACGACGGGGCCACCGCCGGGCTTCATTATTAACTTATTTTTTATCTTAGGGCTATGCGAACCGCCGGCTTAGCTCTTCTTGGAGGTCTTTGAGATCGTTTGGTGTTTTCACGGGCAGAAAACGCCCGTCATCGCCTCCGCGAGGGGTATGTAAGTAGGCAGATTCTACAAAACTCGTGATTTCGCCCATGAGCCGTTCGAACTGAACCACCGGTTTGCCCTCGACCTCTTTATCGGCCCGAAACCAGGTCAGAGGTGGATTGTCGGTGAAGACATCTACATTCATGACCATATTGTTGGTACTAAACACCGGGAGAGCGTCGTTGTCGAAATCGTCTGGGAATCGAAAGCCCTCTACGATGGCCACACGTCCATCCACTCGAACGGGCGCACCACCTTTATCCCCGAGATGCCTTGGAGCCACCTCGGCGGTGACCTGTTTTCCACCGAGGATATGTGAGCCAATGACGCGAGGGCAGAGCGTTGCAGCCAAGTTGTCCACATTACTGACAAACAAGTAGCGTCCGCCCTGATCTTTGAAGTTTTGAAAGGCTTCGCAGGCCGCGATGGAAGAAAAAATATCTCCATGCCCCGGTGCATAAAACGATAGCTCACCATTTTCTTTATGGAAGGGTTCGCCTTCGGGGGTGAGTCGTACCGAGATACTCTGGATGGCCATGTGGATTTTACTGGGATGATTTTGCAGGTGGGTTTTGGTGTCATTCTCTGTGGCAAAAGAGTTCATCAAAAAGATGCTCACTTTATCTCCGAAACGGCCGACCTCTTCGAGCTTGAGATCCAAAAAGCTACGGCCAGGTAGGGCTTCTACGACTCCTTTGACGACCCCACCGAATCGAGTCGCCATGCCGCCGTTGAGGATAACCACGCCAACTTGGCCGGACTCGATGGCCTCTTGGCCTCGTCGTTCGGCTTCGCCGCCGGCTTCTGGCCAGGGCATGATGTCTTCGGGCTGATTGGGTTCTATTTTTGCTTGAATGAAGTTTCTGGCCTTCGTGAATGCGCCCTTTTCGAGTTCAGTTCGAAGATTGTTGAAGGTATTAGAATCAAAGCGGAATTTTTCGAGAAATTCTCTACTCTGAGAGTCGAAACTTGCTAAAACAGTTTTAGAATCAGTCATGGAGAGCTTTTATGACAGGATTTGCTCTCTTGAAAGCCCTTGGGGCACGTACTACGCATTGAGATGCCGCCATGGCGTGTGGTAGCCTATTGCTTTGATGGACCGTTTGGTAGGAGCACCGTGTCTACTTCAGCTTACAAGTTGATCATTGAAGACGATGAGGGACGTCGCAGCGTCGTTCCGGTTGATCTCGATGCGTCTCAAGACGTGAGTTTAGGCCGAGACCAAGCCAACACGATTTGTTTAAATGAGCGCAATGTTTCGCGTCGCCATGCACGGTTCTTTGAAGATCCCACCGGGATTTTTGCTGAAGATTTAAGTTCCTATAACGGTGTTTGGATCAATGGTGATCGCATTGAAAAACGAGAGCCTGTTTTTCAAGGTGATGTTCTTCGGGTCGGTGACTTCAATATTGAACTGCGGGGTGAGGGACTTCATCCTCGGCGGGACGAAACAACCCAGCGTACAGTTGGTCCCATAGCTGAGCCAACTCAGCCTGGTTTTAAGATGATTGAGGACTCGATTCCTGCATCTGAGATGACCATGGATTCTGCTCCGCCGGTGGAGCCATTAAATTTCGATGAGTCGGAAGCGCGTCAGGAGACACGAGAAGAAAAAACCGCCATCATTCGCATGTCGGATTATGACCTCAAAGACGAGAGCCTTCCAGAGCGGCTGACCATTGCCGGTCAAAGAGGCAAGTTGATTTGTGTCACGACTCAGCTTGCTGGCTTAGAATTCGAGATCGATAAAACTGAGGTGATCATTGGCCGAACCGATGAGAACGACATCGCTTTGGATCATCGTTCTGTTTCGCGACACCATTCCCGCATTGTTGTGGATGGCGCTCGCTATACGGTTTTCGACAACGGCAGTGCCAATGGAACCTTTGTAAACGATGAAGAGTACGCCAGCGTTGAGCTTAAAGCTGGTGATGTCATCGAGTTGGGCCATGTGAAGCTGCGGTTCGTTCCTCCGGGAGAGAGTTACTCTTTTACCGAGGATGAACTTA
>CAZZDT010000432.1:0-4299 GCA_964652435.1 uncultured Bdellovibrionales bacterium | reverse complement strand
CTAAACCGAACGGTAACTTCATCTCACAAGCGACTTCCGCACCAACATGAGGCAGTGCACCACAGCGCACAAAGACACCATCTAGGCTGATATTTTGAGTTTGAAGCTCCAACACATGGTCTCCCATGGCCAATCGGACCGGAAACCTAATCAGATACCGTGTGGTTCTTCTTTCTTCTGGTGCGCTGTTCGCAAGTGCCAAAGGATGCTCCTGCAGGTTGTTATTCCACTATTTAAATCCGGTTATGGGGCTAAAATCCAGTATCGAGTCACTCTAATTCACAATAACGAAACAATCATTTGCTACTCCCCCTCAAGATCGGATAATTTTAATCCACTTATGGATGAAATGAGAGACAGAATCGTCGCGCAGGCGAAGCGGCACCGTACTAAATGCGTTGAATTCCTGCGTGAGTTGATTGCCACCCCATCTGAGAGCCAGCAAGAAGAAGCCATTGCCTTACGAGTGCGCAAGGAGATGCTGGAACTCAATTATGACAGCGTTGATATCGACCGGTTTGGGAATGTCATTGGGCGTATTGGATCGGGGCCCACCCGTATCCTCTTTGACGCACATTTGGATACACCCGGAATCGGCGACAAGGCGTCCTGGCGTTTCGACCCTTACAAAGGGGATATGAAAGCCGGGAAAATTTATGGTCACGGGGCAGCCAACAACAAAGGCGGTCTGGCGGCGATTATCTATGCCGGTGCCGTGATTAAAGAACTCGACTTAGCCGATGAATGTACCATCTTTGTCGTGGGTTCCGTTCAAGCCGAAAGCTGTGAAGGCTTAGCCTATAAGTGCATCTTCGACGTTGAAAAGCTCTACCCACACTTTGTGGTCCTATCCATGCCCACAGGTATGCGTATCTGCCGTGGTCACCGTGGCCGAGCGGAAATTCGCATCACTCTGCGGGGACAACCGGTACACGCTTCGGATCCAAGCAAAGGATTCAATGCCATCTATGGCATGGAAAAAATCCTGGCCGGGATTCAAGAGCTCAACGAAACGCTTCCCGAGGACCCATTCCTTGGTAAAGCCACCGTAGCTGTGACCCATATTGAGTCCACCTACAATGGCCCCAACATGCTTCCGGAGAGCTGTCACATCATTGTCGACCGTCGGCTCACCACCAATGACGAGCAAAAGAAAATCCTGGCCGAAATCAAAGCTGCCTGTAAGGGCACCAAGGCTAAGATCGAAATTGTTGAATGTGACGAAGCCAGCTACCGCGGTCTGCGTCTGCCCATGGAAAAATACTTTCCAACTTGGACCCTAGAAGAAGAGCACCCACTGATTGAATCGGTGGAAAGCGCCTATCGAAGTGTGTTCAAAAAACCGGGTACCGTCGACCGGTGGACTATGTCCACGGCTGGTGCGTACACCATGGGAATGTCAAATATTCCAACTGTCGGATTTGGCCCCAGTGAGGAAAGCTTCTCTGGTCCAATCAACGACCATGTTCGCATTGATGACCTGGAAAAATGCATTGCAGTCTATGCATCCATTCCAGACTATCTACCGGAAACGGAACCTATCCGAATTCCGCGTCGACGCCGATAACCTATTTTCGATTGCTATAGCTTGAACGCTGCTCTCTTAAGAGCAAGACGGGACAGCTTCGCCTACATTCGGTGTCTGAGATTCAGTCTTTTCAAAATCGAGTTCTACAACCTTAGGCTTGTAATCTTTCTTGCGAATCCACCAAAAAACAGCGCCCCCTAAAGTCAGGGCCTCTGCAGCCCAAAAACCGAGAGCAGCTGAAAGAATCGATTGGCTGGTGCCAATATGCTTGGCCAATAAAAGCGCTTGCACAATTTCACGAACACCTTCACCGGCAATCGTAAACGGGCTGATCACTGTAGCGAAAATCTGAATAGAAGAAGCAAATACAACCTGCCAAAAGTCAGCTGAGAGTGCGCCAACCGCCAAAGCGGTAAAGTAATACATGGCCGCAGTTGTAAAATGCACCAAAAACGAAAGGCCAATGCACTGGGCCAAGAGAACGCCTTTGCCGCGATAGGCTGCTGCTGCTTCGCTGGCTCGATTTACAAAATCAGCAATCTTACCAGAGCCGAGCCCCGGAATAATCCCCAAACACCACTGCACCAAATCCGGCTTAAACAACAAAGTAAAAAGCCCAAGAACCACTGCCAATGAAAGCGGCACTGCAATCAATGCAACGGCGCCCGCGGTTTCTCCCAGCACTTTATAACCAAGAGGAAATGCCACCAGAAAGCTCAAGAAAATCCCAGAAAGCCCCATGACTTTCTCAATGGCTGTTGCTGCCGCCGGTTCAATGACCCGGTCGCTGAATTTAGCTGCATCGTAAAGCTTGTAACCATCCAGCCCCACGGTCGACGGCAGAAAAGTACCAAGAAAGCGGCCAATCAAGAATGAACCAACAATATGACCAAAGTTGAACCGAATACCTTGACCACTGAGCAAAAGGTGCCAACGGACCATACTTGAAAAAATGCCAATGACTTTAATGCCGGCAGCCAAAAGGACCCACGGCAAAAATGTAGCCATTTCAATGGTAGCCATATGCTCAACAATGGCGTCCCAGATAACAATCGGCTTTCCCGCCTCGTCTTCAATGGAATGGTTCAATAGGAGATAGAAGGCACCAAAAGTTAAACCTGCTTTGAGCACAAGCCCAATGGTTTGTCTTAAGCCCTTTGGTAGTCGCTTCCAGCCTTTGATCACCATAATCTCCCTCCAACATTCCAATTTCTTGAATCTGGACCTTTAACCGGAAGATAATGAATATTGCAAACGCACCACGGGCTCGGTTCTCAACATTCAGGTAACCCCTCGGAATCCAAGTCACCAGGTAAGTCAAAGGGAGAGTACAACGATGTCTACAGTTGTCATCGCCATCGGCGGAAACTCACTGATTCGTTCAGACGAAACCGGAACCATTCAGGAGCAATTCAGAAACGCAAGAGCCACCATGAAGCAACTCGTTGACCTCGTCGAGGCGGGATACGACATTGTTTTAACCCACGGCAATGGGCCCCAGGTTGGCAATTTACTGCTGCGGGTCGAAGCAACCGCACCCGATATTGTACGCCTACCCTTGGGGGTTTGCGATGCCGATACCCAGGGCGGTATTGGCTATATGCTTCAACAAGTCTTCCAAAACCAATTGGCTCTGCGTGGCATTCATAAAACCGTCGTGAGCCTGGTCACCCAGGTGGAAGTGAACCCCAACGACCCAGAGCTTGAAAACCCCAGCAAGCCCATTGGACCCTTTTACACAAAAGAAGAAGCAGACGAGCGCATACAAGAGCGCGGCTGGGCGATGAAAGAGGATGCCGGCCGTGGCTACCGGCGCCTCGTCCCCTCTCCCAAACCCCTGAAAGTCATCGAATTGGATGCCATCTCGGCCATCCTGGCCGCCGGCATGATTCCCATTACTGTGGGTGGAGGTGGAATTCCCGTGGTCCGTAAAGGAGATATTCTCGATGGACTCGACGGGGTGATTGATAAAGATCGTGCATCCTCTCTCTTGGCCTCGACCTTAGGAGCAGACGTACTCGCCATCAGTACTGGCGTCAGCCATGTGCAAGTTGCTTTTGGTACCGAGAACGCAAGAAAGCTTGAAAAAATCAGTGCTTCTGAGCTTCGAGAATACTACGAGGCCGGGGAATTCCCAGCGGGCAGCATGGGCCCCAAGGTAGAAGCCGCCCTACAATTTCTAGATGCCGGCGGTAAAAAAGTAATCATCACCGACCCTGAAACCCTCAAAGAAGCCCTTGAAGATCGCAGCGGCACCCGGATTTTGCCCGGCTGAGACGCGAGCTGAGAAAAAATCGACGGACCCCTCCTGTAAGGTTGTAGTCATAAGCGGGCATGAAGCCTGCGCGCGAAAATCTTTGGTGCAATATGACAACACGTACACTCAACCTAACCCGCCCCATCGTATGCTTTGACCTCGAAACCACCGGTCTCGAAACCAAGACCGACCGAATCGTCGAGATTTCATGCGTTAAAATTCATACGGATATGAGCCGAGAACTGCTTACACTGCGGATCAATCCCCAAATGCCGATTCCAGAAGCTGCATCAGCGGTTCACGGTATCAGCAATGCCGACGTTGCGGGCGAGCCTACATTCGACATGGTTGCCGGGCGCCTGGCTGACTTTCTAAATGGATGTGATCTAACTGGGTTTAACTTAGAGCGATTCGACCTACCGCTTCTTCGAAATGAATTCATGCGTGCACGCATTACGTTCCCGGCGGGCCCCGTTCATATCATCGATGCTCACAAGATTTTCATTAAGAAAGA
>CAZZDT010000431.1:0-4303 GCA_964652435.1 uncultured Bdellovibrionales bacterium | reverse complement strand
GTAAAAAACGGTCTCCTTCTTTTGGCCAACGAGCGTCGAGAGCGCAAGCTTAAGCATCCTCAGATAGGACTGGCCGTAACCGTTCTGAAAAAGACGATGGACTCGATGCCGCCCATTTTCAAAATTTACCAAGACCTGGAGCTTGATGCCGGAATTTTCATACAACCCCTTCAAAAGATGACGGCCTATACCGATGTCTACGATGACGACATGAAGCGCGAGCTCCTCAGCCATGATGACTTAATGCAATACCACGAGAACCTCTATGCCATTGATGGCATGCAAAAACTTCTCAAAGGCAAGAAGAATGTCTCAGCGTTTTACCGTGGACTGGCCAAGAGTGTACGCAATGGAGAGAAAGGCTGCCCGTGGCTATTGCACGGAACTTTCATCAGTTACACCGGTGATGTGATGCCCTGTTGTACCGTAAAAGATTCCCGTTACTCACTGGGGCATATCGATCAATCCACTTTAATCACTCTCAACGAAGCTCGCCTTCAAATGAACGACCAAATTCTCGTGGGCCAAATCCCGAAGGCCTGCACCGGTTGTGGACTTGCCAACCGAGTAGCGGGTCAATCCAGTTCGCTCGTCAACAGCCCGACGCCCCAAAAAAACCGGTGAATAAACAATCCCAAAAGACAAAAAATCCAAATCACTGAGCTTGATGCACCTGCTTGCTGACAACCCCCAGATTCAGTCGCAGCAGCAGGCTCCGTTAGGCTAAATCCAATTTCTAATTCATAATCCAAGCCGTCAGACTGGATCGGGTAACTCCATAAATAGGCTCCAGCAAAATCAGAAATTCTGGCCAGGTAGAGTCTAAGCAACCGACTTCATTAATGATTTATTAACACGATCAAATAATCTACCTGTGAGTCAGTTTTTTGATGCATGGGTACTTGGAAGTTAAAATACCCATCCCCTCTATGAGTTTGTGGCCAAGCTGTAGCAGGCCGCAGATTTCAACAACCGCCGGCTCCCCCGAGTCAAACAAACGCGCTCGCCGGCAAAGGAATAAAAAATGTTATTAAATGCCGTTTTTTCTGTATCCCTTATGGCTCTTGCATCAAGCCCCTCAGTAGAGCCACAACCCGTTCAATCCATCGACGTCGAACAATATGTTGGCCTCTGGTATGAGATTGGAAAGCTCCCCACCAACGACCAGCCAGACTGCGGTGATGTAACGGCTCATTATGAGCTGCTCAGTGATGGTCAAGTTGGCGTCACCAACAACTGCGTCTTTAAGTTCTTCTGGTTCGAATTCAACTACTACATCCGTGGAAAAGCCAAAGCTGTTGATGGCAAGCCAGGCGAGTTTAAGCTGACCTTGCGCCCACTCAGTGCACTGATTCCATTTGGTAACAAATACGAAAGAGGATTTGCGGTACGCGGTGATTACTGGGTGCTCGAATTAGGTGACAATTATGAATACGCCTTGGTTGGTGACCCATCCAAGACAAACCTCTTTATTCTCTCAAGAGAGCCTACTCTTCCACAAAGCACCATCGATATGCTGCTTGAGAAGGCAGAGATTGTGCATGGCTACACCAATGCAGCGGGCCGCGTTGAGTTCACACCTCAATCCAACTAAGCATTCACCATGTAGGTGGGTTTTAGATAAACTCTAGGGCTCACCTACATCTTCATGCCTTGCATCCTTGCTCAACCCCTGCAAACCTCAAGGCATGGGAGAAGAAGGCTTAAAACCAGGCACCGATGGTCAACTGCGTTGCTGGTGGTCTACCGGTTCAGAAGATTACCAACATTACCATGACCATGAATGGGGCTTCCCCGTTGATGATGACCAGCGACTCTTCGAGAAGATATGTCTGGAGGGTTTCCAAGCAGGATTAAGCTGGCTCACCATTTTACGAAAACGCGAAAATTTTCGCCGGGCGTTTTCCAATTTCGATTTTGAAAAAGTTTCTCGCTTCAATACCCGCAGCGTCAACCGTTTGCTTCAAGATGCAGGCATTGTCCGCCATCGAGGGAAAATCGAATCCACCATCAACAACAGCAAACGGGCCCGTGAGCTGGTCCAGCAATACGGCTCACTGGCTGCCTATTTTTGGAGCTTCGAGCCTCAGGCGAATTCGAGTTCCGTAACCAAATCCAAACTATTAACCGAGACCACTACAGCTACCTCCAAGGCCTTGAGCAAAGATCTCAAGAAACGAGGCTGGAGTTTTGTAGGCCCAACCACCGCCTATGCATTTATGCAGGCTATGGGATTGGTCAACGACCACGTGGAGGGTTGCCCCGCTCGAAAACAAGTGGCCCTAGCTCGCAAGCGATTTAGGACGCCCCAACCCATTATTCCCATCATCCGGAAATAATTTTAGAACCTCGTGCGTTACCTCAGAGAACGAGGAGCGAATATGGCAAAAATGTCCCTGTTTTCAGTGATGGTATGCATTACCATGACCATGCACCTCTCACCGGCACACGCAGCCGAACCCGTGCGAACTCAAAGTAAACAACCAGCGGGCCTCGCAGCAGTAACAAAAGACCGTATTCAAATGCTGCGCGAGTATGCCACCCATAACGGATACTCAAACCGCTACGGCATGTTTGCCGATATGCGTCTCAACTCTGGGCAAAAAAGATTCTACGTGGTGGACCTACAAAACAATAAACTGGTCACAAAAGCCCTGGTGACCCATGGACATTGCAAAGAAAACAAAGAAGAAGTTCGATTTTCCAACGTAGCCGAGAGCAATTGCTCTTCCGAAGGAAAATACAGCATCGGTAAGTCCTATTATGGAATTTTTGGTCTCGCCTACAAACTCCATGGACTCGACGAGACCAACAGCAATGCTTATGCCCGGCACATCGTACTGCACGCGCACGAGTGTGTGTATGACCAAACCTGGCCCACAGAAATTTGCGAAAGCGAAGGCTGCCCTACGGTTTCACCCAAAGTTCTTCAAAACCTCAAAAAGCTCATCGAATCTGAAGCAAAGCCGATCCTGATGTGGGTTTACAAATCCAGCAACTAATACATTCGAACGAAAACACTAAACATAATACACCCAGTATAATCCACTAAAAATAAAACGACAGGGTTCCAATCATCACACAAAAACATCGGCTTTGCCTCAGCCCTTAACCTCCCACACACCGACCGTTCCATCCTCCAAAGTTTATAAAAGTCTTTTTAAACTCTACAATTAGGCGATTACTACCCGCTCCTGAACCCTCTTCCTCGAAGCCAATTGAAAAGAGGCTTGGGTCCACACCAAACAAGCTGATATTTAATGGCTGGGGGAACATCATGCTCAAAAGACCATTTACGATACTATCCGCTGCCGTACTTGCCCTTTACATTGCTGGCTGCAGCAGTTCCACCGATGAACCACAGCCCGACCCAACCCCCACAGACGACCAAGCAACCGATGATAACCAAAACGAAACAACCAACACCGTAGACTATACGGACCTACCGGTTGCGCTTTGCGGCATGGCGCCCTACCAGCTGCTCGACCCAGCCACTTTAGGACAAGTCATCGACCACGAGGCATCCCCGGTTATTGATTATGACGCCGCCGTACTGGGAGCGCTACTGGGCGCTGGTGGACTTCAAATCACTCCCGATCACGCGGTCAAAGTGCACCGATTTCGTTACACAACCCAAGACCGGGGCAATATGGTGGAAGCTACAGCGATGATAGCATTTCCAGTAGGAGATACGGTAGGCAACGAACCTCTCCCCTTAGCAAGTTATGCCCATGCCACCACTGGCTGGTCAGACCCTTGTGCCGGTGGGCGAGATTTCGTTTTGCAAATGGGCTTGGCCGGAATGGCCAGTAAAGGGTTTGTGGCCATCGCGACCGATTACATTGGCATGACAAGCTACGGAGAACCGGCAACCACACCCCACGCATATATGATTACTGAGCCCGCCGCGATTTCAAATTGGGATGCTTTGTCCGCTGGCCAAAAATTGCTTGAGCAACTGGCACCGGACTTAAGTGTCAACAACACCACGATACTGGTAGGAGCCTCCCAAGGTTCTCAAACAGCTTTCTTCCAAGAGCGTATCGCCCCCTACTATGCACCTGATTATGAAGTAGTCGGCGTGGTAGGCTTCGTACCTGTTATCGATCAAGTGCGTTCCACCAATCGGGCTGTTGAGTTTTACTCCAACAACAGCTTCTACAATCCCATTATACTTCTCTCGGGCATCGAGTGGTATGGTATGGATATCGCCGCCAGCGACATTCTCAGCAACGAAGCTCCCCATATGTTTGCGGATAATTTCACGAACCTCATTCTGCCATAGGATAGCTACGCATACGGG
>CAZZDT010000430.1:0-4303 GCA_964652435.1 uncultured Bdellovibrionales bacterium | reverse complement strand
GACATCGAGCCAGCTTCTTCAACTACAATTCGAAGCTGAGCTTGTTGGGCCAATGCCCCATTAGAAATTGAGTTTGACGCCCCCATTAGGTCTTGTGTTGTTTGTTGATATCTCAAGTAAATCCTCCACGGAAAATCTCCACCCCGATAGGTATCTACTCAAAGGTATGCGCATGTGGTTATAATAATTTACAGGAACTCAAACTTTGCACATTTCCGTTTCAAATTCGGAATCAGCACTTCAAACAGTTCTTCATTCAATAGATTGGTACTACCTTAGAACCGAGTAATCTAATGGTAGCTCTTCGCCTAACCATTCGGCGAATTCTTGGTGGGCAATGAGATCATTTTCCATGACGGGGTGCATCAAAACGACGTGGTTTCGGCGGTTTTTCTGCAACCATTGTCTCACTGCGTCATATTCGGACTGGGGAAAAATAACCTCGAACATTGGCAGTGGATGAGGTCCAACCGGTTTTTCCCGTAAGGTGCTGACGCGAATTCGGTCCTGAAAAGCTTGGCGCAACCCGTCTTGGACGTCTTCGATGGTGCTCCTCGAAGTGACGTCAAAATAAACGTGGGCGTGAAATTCCTCTAGAACCGTCATGGTATCTCTCTCTCGGCTGAAATCGGCTTATGGGCGGTAGGCCGGCACGGCCGTCCCTATCATGGGAGATGGCACTTGTGGCAAGAGCTCAGAGACACATTTCACGGGGATTTCAGACGGGCGATAAAATTGGCCCCAATGCTTCCCAGGTAAATATCGGGGCCCCATTCTTCAACGCTGCTGATGGAACCAATACTTTCGGGACCCTTGCCTTGAAGATTATCCAGGACCTTTCCGTTTTCGTCGATGGATAGAACGAAGCTGTAGTGAACGATTTTAGGTTGAAGGAATGTGGGGAAACGCAGGAGCACCTCTCGAAGTTTTGGAGATTGGGAAAGTTTATCTAAGAGTGCATTGCGTGGGGATACCAAGGGGAGCCAGAATTTGCCGTTGCTTCCGGCTGATATTCCGTCGGGCATTCCCGGCAAATTATCAATAATTATTTCGGAGCGAGGCTCACGATTGGGATCCAGCCATACTTTACGTACTCGATAAGCGCTGGTTTCAACGACCAATAAAAATGTGTTGTCTGGGCTGACTGCGATGCCATTGGCGAAGTAGAGGTCTCGCATCATGATGCGAGTGGTCTTTGTTTCGGGGTTGTAGTTCAGCAGAAGGCCATGAGGTTGGTGTTCGATGAAGTCTTGTTTTAAGTGGTGGCGGTCAAATTTAGCGGATGCATCGGAAAAATAGATTTGACCATCTGGTGCTACATCCACGTCATCTGCAAAAACCAGCTTGTGGGAATCTGTGCCCAGGCTAAGAACCTTTAACTCTTTATTCGGGCTAAGACTTAGAAGTCCGCGGTCTGCATCAGCAATGATGAGGTAACCATTGTTGTCAAAGTCGAGTCCAAGAGGTCTTCCTTGGGTGTTGACCAGTTCCTCCGGGTTTTGGCCGTCGGGGTCAAATCTCATAATGCGACCGTCATTATAGCCTGTATAAATTCGCCCTTCTTGGTCAATGGCTACATCTTCGCCAGCACTTCCTACATCGATACCGATTTTTTCGGCTTTTTCTAATTTGGTGTTTGGCTCATAAACCCCAGATAACTCAGGCGGTGTGGGGGCATCCCAAGCCACTGGATCCGTACCGGTAGGCCAAAGGGCAAAGTAGAGAAGGGTTGATGCTAAAAGTACTAAATTTAACTGGCTTCTTTTGGACATGAGCTGCTTCTAGCAGCAACATCTGAAGCTTTCTACGCTTTAATGACGAGTTTAAGAACCTTCTGAGCGAGGCCATCCAAAGTAAGATTGCCTTCGGCCCGAAACCAGTTGGTGGTCCAGGCCAGGGAGCCAATCAGGAGGCGCCGAATAATAAAGGGGTCGTCGGCAAGAAGTTTGTCTTGGTGCAGTGCAACCAGTGTTTCCATCCACACATCTTCGTATGCATTGCGAAGAACCATTAATTCCGAGCGAACATCATCTGAAAGTGTACGCCATTCGTGAACCAGGACAGCCAAAGCATCGCTTCCTTCACCTTGAATCGATGCAAGCTCTTCCAGGATCAGAGCGTAGAGTTCGTCCGTTTTAGTCTTTGCTGGTGCTTTTGCGTGTCGTAGTCGAGCGGTGTTGATGATGATGGTTTCTCTCATCACAGCCTTCAGAATCTCTTCTTTGGATTTATAGTGATGGAATAAACTTCCAGATTGGATGCCTAAGGCAGCGCCTAAGTCTCGGACTGTGGTGCGGTCGTAGCCACGCAGGCGAAAGAGGTGAGCCGCCGCACTCAGCAGTCGGCCGCGGGCGCTGCTGGGGTCTGTTACTTGCCCTTCCTCCACCAATTGTTGAATGATTTCCACGTAACCTACCAATAATAAAGGGCTTTGACGATTCTGCAGCGATCGTTAAAGCGTTTAGGGACTTCCCACTTTAGAGAAAATAGCGTATCCTAGATTGAAAACCAAGCGCTTGCTTGGTACAAAATTGACGCGCAGTGACGTTAATTTCGCGAGGCAGGATGTTGCTATGGGTTATCACTCAGTTTTTCGTACGGAACTCTTTAAGGATCAGACGATCATCGTTACCGGTGGTGGGAGCGGTATTGGGCGCTGTACCGCCCATGAACTCGCCGCTCTGGGCAGCCATGTAGCCATCATTGGTCGCAAACAAGAAAAGCTCGACCGAGTGGCCGCTGAGATTGAAGAAGACGGCGGCTCTATTGAAACCCACAGCTGCGATATTCGTGACGAAGCCAAGGTGGCTGAAACTGTCGCCAAGATTGTGAAGAACCGCGGCCAGATCCATGGCTTGGTAAACAATGCTGGTGGCCAGTTTCCATCTCCTATTGCTGCCATCAATCAAAAAGGTTTCGAAACTGTTGTTCGCACGAACTTGGTTGGCGGATTTTTGATGGCCCGTGAAGTGTTTTCGCAATCCATGAGTCGTAACGGTGGATCCATTGTGAACATTACGGCGGATCATATCCGTGGGATGCCGGGCATGGCGCATTCGGGCGCAGCTCGGGCAGGGATGGAAAACTTTACGCTTACCTCCGCATTTGAATGGGCAACTTTTGGGGTTCGGGTGAATGCGGTAGCGCCAGGCTGGATCGCGTCCAGCGGTATGGATACCTATGACGGACCGATCAAGTCGCTGATTCCCAAATTGAAAGAAGCCGTGCCCCTAAAGCGGATGGGTACTGAGGCCGAAGTCAGCGGTGCCATTTGTTTTCTCTTATCCGAGGCAGCTTCTTTCATTACGGGGGCAACCATTCGAATCGATGGTGCTGCGCCGCTTGGCAACAACGCCCTTTGGCCGTTGCAGGCGGATGCCCAAAACGTCAATACGTTTAATGGCTTTCACCGAGCTGTTACACCAGAAATTCTCAAAAAAGAAACATCAAAGGAATAGACATGCCAGCTATCGAATCCGAGCTGATTACAGCCGGCGATGATTACCGAGCGCGCTCTGAGGCAATGCAAAAAGCTCTTGATGAGTTTAGGGCGGCCGAGGAACAGGTTGCGGCTACCGAACGAGGTGCCAAAGAAAAGTTTGTTAAAAGAGGCAAGCTCTTACCTAGGGAACGTATCGATCGCCTTCTTGACCCAGGAGCTCCATTTGTCGAGTTGATGTCGCTGGCTGGCCGGAAGATGCACGATGACCGAGATGGTTCTACTGCCGGTGGGGGCGTGATTGCTGGTATCGGTTACGTGGGTGGCATTCGATGTTTGGTAACTGCAAGCAATAGCGCCATTAAGGGCGGGACCATTGCGCCGGCAGGCCTTCATAAGTCGCTTCGGCTGCTTGAGATAGCAAAAGAAAATAAGCTTCCGATTGTGGCCTTAGCAGAAAGTGGCGGTGCGAACCTAAACTACGCAACGGATGTCTTTGTTGATGGTGCTAGATCCTTTGCGAATCAAGCAAGACTCTCTGCCTATGGAATTCCACAGGTTACTGTGGTTCACGGGAATGCTACCGCGGGTGGTGCTTATCAACCCGGACTTAGTGATTATGTCATTATGGTTCGGGGAAAGACGAAAATGTTCTTGGCAGGTCCACCCTTGGTGAAGGCAGCCACTGGTGAGGATGCTACGGACGAGGAGCTAGGCGGCGCCGAGCTGCATACCGAGGTTGTTGGTTCGGCTGAGTATTTGGCCGAGGACGATGCTGACGGAATCCGCATTGCGCGCTCGGTGATGGAGCGAATGCCCTGGAACGAACAGCTTCCGCTTCGTGAAGCCCGCGCTTACGACGAG
>CAZZDT010000429.1:0-4307 GCA_964652435.1 uncultured Bdellovibrionales bacterium | reverse complement strand
GTGTAAAGAAAACCAAACACGACCCAGGTGGGAAATGGAGAGAACTGGGGGGGGGTCGTGTTTAACAAAGCCGGGGGAGAGAGAACCATGAGATTACTAAAAATCATAACCTACGTAAGCATCACAGAAATATCTGTATTGGCAATGACCAGCTTCTTCACTTGATTCAAACGGATCGAGGAAGAAAACAAAGAGGACTTAGACATGAAAGTATTCAAAGCAATCATCATTCTTTTGGTCTTAAACATGGCCATTGCATCCTGCGATACGACCTTCAATGGTAACTCGGCAATGGCACAAACAATCGAAGTATCCTCCTCAAATTAAAGAATCAGTTCCCCTGGGAAGGGCGGGGGTTAGCTCCCCCCTAAAAGTTCCCCCGCCCTTCCTTATTTTCTGATTGCATTCAATCATCCTGGTTAAAGCCACGAATTCCATATAAATATGGGTCCCATGAAAAAGACCCGCCCCAAAGGGCGTGAAGGTTTTGAATCCTTCTACAGCGACCTCTTTCAAGAGCGTTGGCCAGTCCTTCGAGAAGCCCTACTCGCGCCCAAACAATCGGTAGCAAGGGTAAACACCTTTGCCAGTCCAACCGGCGCCTTGAATGGGCTAACAAAAGCCAGCTGGTCCACATCGGCCTATGAATCTAAAGACCCCATTGCTCAACCCAATGGCCCCGAGCCGCTGGAATATTTTATGATGGATGGTGCCTCCATCGTTGCAGCAGAGGCATTGGATGTTCAAGCCGGGGATGATGTCCTGGACCTTTGTGCTGCCCCCGGTGGAAAGTCTTTGATCCTCGCCGAGAGAATTGCTGATGGCGGTTCTCTGGTGGTCAACGACCGCTCCGCAGCGAGGCGAGGACGCCTTAAACGTGTTCTTGAATCCTACTTGCCAGATGAGATTCGTGGCCGCATCCGGGTTACCGGACATGACGCCACCAAGTGGTGCGTATTTGAAACCGAAGCTTACGACAGAATTCTTCTCGACGCTCCATGCTCCAGTGAACGCCACGTATTGCACGATGAAAATGCATTGACCGATTGGAGCCTATCTCGAGTCAAACAACTGGCTCAAAGACAATACGCGATGCTGGCATCAGCACTGCTTGTTCTTCGGGTGGGCGGTAGAATGGTTTACTCCACCTGTGCTTTAGCCCCTCAAGAAAACGATAAAATCGTTGAGAAGCTGCTCAAGAAAAAAGGCGATAAAGTTCGAGTAGTAGAAACCCAGAGTTCAATCGGTGAGCCTACACCTCTGGGTTGGCATATTCTCCCAGATACATCGCCTTATGGTCCGATTTATTTCTCAGTGCTCGAACGCACCGCTTAATCTAGAGAAGTGAGAAATCAAATCTCACCTTAATGAAGAGCCGGTCATGGTAGTCGTAGCCCGATAAGGGTCCTAAGTCTTCCTTCGCATCACTTGGCAAATAAGCGATGTAGCCAAGCGAGGTATTGAAGCCGTCAAACCAGTTGTATCCAATCTCCGCACGTCCAAAGAGTCCCTGATTGGCTGTCCAACCAAACATCGAAAATAGAAAATTCAATTCCAAATCGTTGCGCAAGAAATTATGGCTGCTGCGCAGGGCAATCACCGGAGCTCCCGGATCAATTGCTACATTATCCGGTAACTGCAACGCTATCGACTTTTGAAGCTCCAGCGTAAAGGTCTGATCCGCCAAACCCGAATAGGTTATGTGTCCCATCATCGTGATAATATCTGTCGGATTAACTGCTAAACTCAGAAATGTATTTTGATTGCTGCTGTCGATGACGCCGAGAGGCTTCTGGCCTTCTACCACACCCTCAAATTTAAAGATAAATGGTCCGATAGGGGCAGCCAAAGCAATTCCGCCCAACATATACCGCGGATGCTTAAAGTCGACGCCCACCTTATCAATGGTTGGATCAAGAAGCTCACTGGTGTTTGCAATACTGACAACACCTTCACGGTACAAAACACTGGCCACGTGCACCGCAACATCCAAGCCAGCTCCTTTGTATTGAAACCGGAAAAAATACTGCTGATTGTCCAACGAAAGACCGATAGGGTCATCTCGGTAGAAAAACTGTTTTCGCGCTTGAATCGCATCCAAATCAAAACGAATAGGACCACTCTGTAAAGCAGCCGGTAAAGGGCTGAATTCTCCGAACGGAGGCGGCCTCATTCCATAGTGAGGGAAATGAACCACAACAAATTCATATCGAGCACCTTTGAAAAAATAACTCAAACGGGTGGACAAAGCAGGAACTCGAATATCATCTAAATCCGCAAGACCAGGCTCACGCTGGTCTCTTGTGTTGATAACATCTATCGGACTTAAGACATCTCCTTCGCCCCACGTTATAATTTGCTGCCCCAGCACAAGCTCCCAGCTATCAAACCCAAACTTAAGATAAGCATCCCGAAGCTGCACTAAATATTCATAGGATTCTAAATCTTCATTGCTGTAGGAATCCCTCTCGTAGAGGTATGCGAAGTCGTACTCAGCATGACCTGCCAACACCAAACTAAAGAACTCATAACTGTATGCAAATTTAAGGTCTAAACTCTGTCGAGCTTTAGCAAAGGGATTTGTCTGAAGTCGTTTTATCCACAACCCCGTATCTGACCTGATAAAACCGTCGAGGCTTAACTCCCAAGCACGGTTTGCCGCTTCGGTATCAATTTTGATATCCGTAACATCAACTGTATTTTCAAATCCAAAATCATCGCCACCTTCTTCCCCCCAGCCTTCTTCTTCGTCCTCATCCCCCCAGCCCTCTTCCTCATCGTCAAAATAAACGGGTTCCGTGGGTGCAGCCACACTGTACCCGGGAAAGAAAAGAGCTGCAGTTAGTAAGACAATCGTGGGCCGAATGGGCATAGGCTAGATGCCTCTCAAATCACTTCTCCATCTCACGTTGAGAGAAGTCTTTTTCACTGACACTTTTATCATTCAACTTCAGTTCTGAATAAACCATGACCGTAGTTGACTCAATGGATTTACCTTTTCGTGTTTGAGCACTTAATTTATGAATCACCCAAATACCGTCGACCTTCTTAATATCCTCAAATTTTAGGTATTTCAGTCTCTTACCCGCCTTGACCCAAGCTTTACTCTGCAAAACGATTAAGCGAGATTTATCAACCCAGATATTTGTTTTAAGGTAACCCGTTTCGCGAGCGGCCTTTTCTGTTTTGGGACGAGCCTCCAGGAGCCAGCAATCTTTGCCATTGACCTGAACAGATTGTTTCAAAATTTTATAATCGTAATCTTTGGGATCTGCCTTGGTCATATCCGCATAAGAAAAATCTGTTCCCATGAACGAGCCTGACTTCTGCGTGGATGCGATGCGAGTCGACTTTCTCAGGCTCGGTAAATATAACCACTGGTCATCGTCTTTCGCACCGTCATCGTAATCAACAGATAAAAGGCCGGTATTCTTAACGTCTGCCGGTGCAGAAAACCGCATCAAACTTTTTGAACCCTCACTAAAGTTCATACTTCGGACATTCAATGCTCGCTCACGCTTACGACCGCTTTTATCTTCAATCACCATCACCATTTTTGATGAAAGGCGGTCGCCCGTTTCCCGATCAAAAACACCGTCCATAATCGCCCGAGCATCGGTAGAGTCTGGGGAAACAGCCATTGCCGGCACCGAACATAAAAAAGCCGACATGCTCACCCATGACATCAAAACATATTTATTCATCACGTAACCCTCGTCCTTGGGGACCAACCGATGGTCCGGTTGAGATTATAGAGGACTTCCCTGCCGCAACCCAGCGGGAGCGGAGTTGTCCACTAAAAAAGACTCAAAACGGCTGTTTTTATTCAGAAAAAATAAGACTGAGGCAATTCTTTAATAATTACGCGGCTGGTTTATGAGGCAATCGCTCATTGATTTCATTAGGTAAAGGAAACCATCGCAATCGATCCAGCTCCGAATCGAAGCCATACTTTTTACGAGGCGTGTCACGGTCAACCATCTCTCGCGCCGCAATAATTTTCTTAGCCTCTTCGATATAACCACTTAAGGCCCACTCGGGCTCCGTCGCATGACGCGAACGATACTGCATTTTTCCACAGCTATAAGTTACATCGGTCAGATTCATAGCTGCTTCTAACTTTTTGAACCGGTGTCGCCACAATGAATGCTCAGGCTCGAACCGATAATCCGGCAACAGCTTCCACCCATCATTTGCAATCAACTCAACAGCATCCAAGAGAAATTCAAAGACAGTTTCTGAGATGAAGTAATTGAAGTTCATACGAACCCAACCCGGCTTAAGCGCCTCACACCCCATTTGCACCG
>CAZZDT010000428.1:0-4308 GCA_964652435.1 uncultured Bdellovibrionales bacterium | reverse complement strand
CACATTCTCTCGGTCGTAGGCGCCTCCCAGTGCATCCACCGAGTCAGAGAGACCGTCTTCATGAAACCCGCCGGTGACCAAGATACCTACTGCCACCGCAACAATCGCCCGGGTGGCATCCGAGTGCCCATCTAGACCCATCCACACCAAAGCTTGCAACGCACCGAGAAGCGCTCCTACCAGTGGGAACCAAATAGAAATCCATTCCCAGGTTTTGGGCGGATACGGAAAGCCACCTACCGGAATGCGCGTAAGGAACGTGAACGAAGCACGAAATGCATGCAACCACGCGGGCATCAATCTACCTTCCCGGGTACTGCCGCCTCTTCAAAGGTTGCCATTTGGTTATGCAGCGCGACGCTGGCTTCAATCAAAGGAAGTGCCGTTAATGCACCACTGCCCTCACCCAATCTTAAACCCGCATCCACCAGAGGTGTAGCCTCCATGGATTCAAGAATACGGGTATGTCCGGGTTCCGCCGACCGATGGCCAAACCACATATAGTCGCGAATTTGAGGTTGGTGCCGTACGGCTACAAGCGCCGCACTGCTCACAATGAAACCGTCCACCAAAATAGCCATGCCCCGCTCCGCCGCTCGGCCCATGCCGCCCACGATGGCCGCAATCTCACGGCCACCCAAGCGCCGCAGGACTTCCAAGGGTTCTTCTGTGCCGGCTGTGCGGTCAAGGGCGCGCTGAACCAAGGCGCGTTTGGCTTCTAACACCTCGCCCTCCACCCCTGTTCCGGGGCCCACCATGTCAGCGGCATTCTTGTTCATCAATCGTGCGCTTAGAGCAGATGCCGGCGTGGTATTGCCAATGCCCATCTCACCAAAAATCACAATGCGGGTATCCGAGGGCAATGCATCAACTGCGTCAGCACCAGCCTGCAAAGCGGCCTCATATGACGCCACATCCATGGCATCCGACTCTACAAGGTCACCTACCTCTCCGGCGCGATTCGCACGAGTCCAATGCATTCCCGGTCCAGTTTGCGGATCGGGATAAGGCTCTGTGCCCACATCCACCACGTGAAGTGGTATACCGTTTAATCGGGCTAAAACAGAAGCGGCTGCCCCGCCCATGGCCAAATTAATCACCATCATGGGGGTAACCTCGCGAGGATAAGCACTCACACCTAGGCGAGAAACAGGGTGGTCGGAAGCAAAGACAAGAGCGGCCGCCGGACCAGCAACGGGTTGTTCGGTTTCTTGAATATCCGCTAACCAAACCGCCACATTCTCAAGCGCACCCAATGCACCTGTCGGTTTGGTTAAAATAGACTGCCGCTCCAATGCAGCAGTTTTGTAAGCACCATCACGGGTTGGAATATTCCACTTCATACGAACTCCGTCGCTCCAAGCCTAAATACAAAATCGGATTAAGCAGGAATGCATATAGAGCACAAATGACCTCTTTGAAATACTGCTCGCCTCATGAGACGGAGAGATTTCATCAATCATCTAGATCGCAAGCACGGTGTGCCGAATCGGCAATGGAGGCACCCGAGACCAAAATCAGGATTTCATGTGCGCTTAGAGACCACCAAGTTAACGTAGAATCGAATTAAGACAATCAGCTGATTGTACGCAAGCTTTGAGGCCACGGGTCTTTAAAGTTTTCACCACGTTGCCACGCCGCAACTTCATCTTCAGTGCACAGAGCACCTTTTAAAGCAGCTGCAAAATCCCTGCACGCCGCCGGTAAACCGATGAGCGTAAGCTCATTGTTGCGGTCTCCAAAAATAGGATGCTGCGCTTCGAGCTGCTTCTCAAGAAGACTCACTTCCTCGAACGTGAGCTGTCCGTGACTGTTGTGCACGGCTTCTGCAGACCAAAGCCCCGTAAGTTCCAGAGTAATCTGGCTACTTGATTGCTGCCAAAGCAAAACATCAGCCGAACGAGATGCCAACCACATAAAACCTTTGGTCCGATAGAGACCCGTCCCCAATTGGTTCTGACAAACATCGAAGAGTCGCTGAGGATGGAAAGGACGAGAATCACGAAAGATAATCGACTCAACATCACCGGCAATAGGTGTGTCAGCAGTGAGGCCAAATTGGGTCGCTCGATTTTCCAAGTCTTCGAAGGAAGGAGCCGGTGTCGCGTCCAACTGCGGTAAAAGCAACCCACCCTGGGCCGCTAGACCCACTGTAGCATAAGGCTGAATCCTTCTCAGGTTGTTCACCTGAGCATCCACAACAGATTGAGGCACCGTGTCTATTTTGGTCAGAATAATAACGCTGGAGAACAGAATTTGCTCCGCGAGAATCTCCGCCGCGCGATGAAGCGCGGGCACTGCCGGCAAAGACGCCTCCCCTGTGAAGACACCACCATCGGCAAAATCACGATGAAGGTTCAGCGCATCCACCGTAACGATGAAATGGCGCAGAAAGAAGCGGTCATCCTGACACACTGCTTTGATCAATGGCCACGGACGGGCTGCTCCCGTACTTTCACACAGTACATGAGGCGCTGCGGGGTCAAGTTCAGCAATCTCTCCCAAAACCCGGCCCAGAGAAGTATGCAGTTGCTCGCGAGCATGTTTACCGTGAAGAGCTGCAACACGGTCAACCAGCCGACCTTCTTTCGGTTGCGAATTCTCGTCGGTGACAAGTTCGATATCAACGCCAAAATCGCTTAGGTCGTGAACAATCACGGCCGCATCGCGTAGAGCATCATCATGTCGCCAACGACGCAGTAAAGTGGTTTTGCCCGACCCGAGAAAGCCGGAAAGAACGGTTATAGGTAACCGAGTATCTAAATCCATGGAGCCACTCATGTTTAGAGAAGTTTTATGTAGGATAGATGAAACGAGCTCTCACGCCCCAATTGAGCCGCGGCGCGAGAACTTACTTCAAACTATTTGATAAGCGCTACTAAAGCGCATCTAGGGAAACGTCAAATGACCAAGATTCGATGTTCAATGCTTCTCCACCATTGATTGGAGTGGTGCTGTAGTCTTGCCCGATGGACACCTGCTGAAGAACGATGTTCTTGAGTTCACCGGCCAACTGATCTCCTGCGGCGCCTCCAATGGCGCTAATTTCAACCTGGCCCTGTGCTTTGGGCATGAAGGTTTTGGTGCAATCGTAATGATCACCGTGAGCAACACAGCCCGTTCGCAGCATGATACACGTGCCGCATGTAGAGTAGTCCGTTTCGCTGTCGGTTATTTCAGCTACACCCGGCGCTGTAGGCGCACCATATGCTGCGTAAAGCTCCAGTCTCAGCATCGCGTCTCCGTCCATGGCCTCAAAAATCCAAACTTGTGAGCCATCTTGAGCTGCACCGACCGAGCCCTTTGTACTAGCTGGGTTGAAAGTAAGGTTCGTAGCGTCGCTGGCATCAGTAGCCTGGTTATCAACACCGGTATTGTTATCAACCGGAGCTTCGTCTGCTTCACAAGAAAGTCCATCAGCCGAAGGTGAATAACCAGCATCACAATCACAGTGGTCACCGTGGAATACACCGTGACCGCCGCAGCTCTCATCTGAATCCGCACTGTCCCCGCCACAAGCAGCGAGCATAAGCATGCCCATAAGAACGGCTGGCAATATGACAATCTTAGAGAAAACGTTTGATTGAAGGCTAGGCATGAGATGCTCCTTTGATGAGACCAAAAGCAATTTTAGCTTGAGTGAAGTTTTAGAAGCGCCTCTTTATGCAAGTTACTTGCAAAATCAAGGGGGAAAAGTCGCTCAAGAGGGCTAGATCACCATAAAATTCGGGATAACGCCCCATTTCAACTTCGTCATCAGCCCAATTGCCAGGTGGTTACAGCCCCGCTCGCATCCAAAGCAGCTAAAGAACGCCCGTCCGATCTCCAAGCAAGCCTAGAAATAATGTCCTCAACAACAGCAACTCCCACCGGAACCCCCACACCGTCCTTACGAACATCCCATACAACGACCACGCCATCGCGCCCACCAGAAGCAAGCCTTCGTCCCTGCCGGGTGAAAGATAGCGAAGTGATGGGCGCTATATGCCCTTCCAGTTCGCCGGGCTGAGTTCCTTCGGGACCATCACCATCAAAGCTCCAAACGGTTGCACAATTGCCTCCACTGGTAGCCAAGAGAGTTCCCGAAGCATCAAAAGAAAGCGCAGATGGTTTTCCCGGATAACCGGACATCATCGAGTCCTTGCCGGTGGAGCGTCTCCAGAAATGCACCGAATTGTCCTGACTGCCGCACGCGACGATATCTCCGTCCGGACTCAGCACCATTGACACCAGAGAACCCTTCCACTCCAGTTTTTGACGGAGCGCGCCTGTGGCTGCTGCAAAAAACGAGACCCGGCCATAACAGGC
>CAZZDT010000427.1:0-4317 GCA_964652435.1 uncultured Bdellovibrionales bacterium | reverse complement strand
CCCCAGAGCGAAATGATACTGGGCTTTTAAGGAAGTATTCTTGTTGCCAATTAAAGTCCCATTTTGGGATATCAAGAACAGTGGTCTCGCTGCCGTCTTCTTTGTAGAGCTTTGTGTGACCAGACTGGCCCAGTTGGTGCATATGAAAAAGCGCTCCATGAATATCAAACCCATTGTCTAAGTTCAGGCCGCCGATAAAAGCCCCAAAAAAGAGGCGAGGGTCGTCGCGGATACTGTGTTGTACCCATTCTTCCCCAGATGGGATGGGCATATTGCCGCCAACCCACTCAACATTAAGCCAAGGTGCATACACGCCGCGTTTTTCAACGCTTCTAGCAATTTCAAATTCCAAAGTGGTTTGGTCGGGCTCGGGTACGCCGAGAGGTGAACTGTAGTGCATTTGAAGCGCCAGCAAAGAGCCTGGCTGCACCTCTATCCCAATGCCTCTTGGGAATTTTGTGCCGGGATTTCCCGGTAGCCATCCGCCCAACTGAAGCGTTGGAATAATGGTGTCGGGATTGCCGCTGGGCCCTCCAAAGCAGGTGTAGCCTGGTTGCCCATCGTCGCTTTTCCAGCTTTCGGTGGAGGCGACGAAATCCGGTGGAATGATGAATACCGCAATGTGATGCACCACCGCTTCATTACCGGGAACGGCATTGATGCCTCGCACATAGGTGGTTTCGGTTTGGTCCCAAGGCAATAGAAAACACCGGTAGTCATCGCCTTGGGGTGGTGAATAGGGGGCAGGCATTTGGAGGGTGGTGTCCACCCGTTCCAGGCCTTCATGAAGCGAGGGCAAAGGGGTTCCGGGTATTTCTGAATCCCCCTCAGCTTTATCTCCGAGAGCCCAAGTCACAATGGTTTCAATTTGGCTCTCTTCAAGTTGAGGATCGGCTAGGTATTCCACATCAGCAGGACCTGCCAGCCAGGGAGGCATTGCCTTTTGAGTGACTGAGGCTGCAACGGCATCCGCATAGGCGTGGACATTTTCGTAAGAGTCCAAAGCAAAGGGGGCAATGCCGCCTTCTAGGTGACACCCAGTGCATCGGCTTTCGAGAATCGGTTGGATATCTTGATAATAGGTTGGTGCTTGAGCCTCGTCAGATTGGCTTTTACAAGCGTTTAAAATCAAGAGCATGCAGGAGAGAGCCCGCCACTTTGTCATGCTCATTGGATAGTTCCCCTTACGACCCAAACGGCAGTCTGTTTTGTGTTACCAGCCTCCGGAAGCGCCTCCGCCACCAAAGCTGCCACCTCCGCCGGAGAAGCTGCTGCCACCCGATGAGTAACCGCCGCCACTGGAGAAACCGCTTGAGAATCCGCTCGACCTACCTTTACCCCCAATAAAGAAGAAAAAGAGCATCATAAAGAGGATGGCGAAGTCTACCCAAGTCATGTCTTCGAAGCTGTCCACGGAGTTAGAGTAACCCTCCGATGAAGGCTGAGAGGTTGGTGGCTCTCGTTTGGCCAATTCTACTTTCTTGCCCGAGCCTGCTTCCATAACGAGTTTTAAGGCTTCGGTGATACCTTCGCCAAATTTACCCGCGCGAAAGGCAGGGGCCATCACGGTGCTGATGATACGCCCCGCAAAAGCGTCGGGGATATTGCCCTCGAGGCCGTATCCAACTTCAAAGCGTATTTTTCGGTCCTCATGGACCACCAGCAAAAGCAGACCATTGTCTTTACCTGCTTGCCCGAGTTTCCATTCTTCCACCACGCGCATGGAAAAATCCTCGAGGGAGCCGCCGGCTAAGGTTGGGATAACAAGAAGGGCAAATTGTTGGTCGGTTTCCGCTTCGTGTATCTTGAGCATGTGCTCAATCTGCTTTGCAGAATCGCCTAAAATGCCTACTTGGTCGGTGACCCGGTTTGTTAATGGGGGCACTTCCAATGCCCAGGCTGGTAGTGTCAGAGCGAATACCAATAAAAATGAACTCAGGGCTTTCATGGTTGCACCACCACATCATTGGAGAGTTCATTGGTATCATCATCTCGTGGTGGAAAATGGGTGGCGAGAGTGATGCCCAGTTCCTCAAGAACACCGACAATCGATGTACCCGCTTGTCCGTTTTTAAGTCCTTCGACAATACGCCCTACATAGTTTTCCCAGCCGGAATCACCCACTTGTTTATGGATGCCTGCATCTCCGAGAATCACCACTTGATGCTCAAGTTCGGAGAGCATCACCAAGAGACCACTTTGGTCTCGGGTGTTGTGGATGCCGCGTTCAATAAACATCCGCATGGCTCGCTCACGAACCCGTTTGGAGCTGACCTGCTTGGCGAGAAACCGGGTGACGGCTGAAATCTTGATGACCTGCAGCCAGAGAAAGAATACCGGAAATTGGAGCGGTATCAGGTAGTCGCTGAATGCTCCCAGCGGTGCATGGTGAGCCAGCCAGGCGGTCACCATTGTCAGGCAAAATGCTGCGGTGTATCTGATTTTGGCGTAGTCATCACTTTGGCCAACCACTGCAACCACCACTTCACCGGCGGTCTTTGATTCTACGGCCGCGATGGTCGCACTGATTTGGTTTTGGTCTTCTTGGGTTAGTGTGGCCATGAGTTAGAACTCAACCTTTGGAGCTTCGGCATCTTCAGCTTTTCCTTTTAGGTTTTCGCGGGTTGTTTTGCCGCGCATGCTTGCACCGATGCTTGATGGAAATCGCAGAACCACCTTGTTGTACTCAGCCACGGATTGAATGTAGCGCTTACGGGCTACGGCGATGCGGTTTTCTGTGCCTTCAAGTTGAACTTGGAGATCTCTAAAGGACTGAGTTGCTTTGAGATCGGGGTAGCGTTCAACCACCATCATGAGCTTTGAGAGGGCGCCGCTTAAACCTGTTTGTGCCTGTTCGAATGCTTGCATTTTCGCTGGGTCGTCGATGATTGAGGAATCCACTTTGATTTGTGAAACCTTAGAGCGTGCTTCAACCACTCCTTGGAGTGTTTCTTTTTCAAAGTCAGCTGCACCCTTTACGGTTTTCACGACGTTGGGGATCAGGTCAGCTCGTCTCTTGTATTGGTTTTCCACCTCAGACCAGGCAGCTTTCACATCTTCGTCGCGGTCGATGACTGCGTTGTAACCACACGCAGGCAGGGTGAAAGCCATCAGGCAAAGCGTTAACCATTTCATGAGATTCTCCTTAGGGAATGAATGCGGTGCTCAAGATAAGTGAAATAGCCATTACGTCAAACTCAAGTTCTTTTTATTTCGGGCTTTTCTTGCTGGACCCAAGCGCAACAACTTGATTTTATTGTGTAAATGACTCAGCCGTGGTCCATAAGTTTGAAGTTGTATTCAGCGTCTTGCGTGAGGCTGCGTGGGGTCGTGGCACTGCTTTTGAGCCTGCTGCTTTTGGGGTGCTCTCTTGCGCGCGAGCAATCGAGCGCTCGTGAGGGCTATCTCGACCTGAGTTCGGACCGGCAGCTCCTAGAAGATTCCGCTGGTGATTTGGATGGTGTTTGGCTCTTTCGTTGGCAGGAGTTTATCGAGCCCTCAATCTTTCGGGCCGGTGCTCCAACCGGCATGTTTTCCATTCAATTGCCTTCTATCTGGAATGGTAAATTTTCTGAGGGCGAAGAGATGGGACTCTCGGGCGAGGGTTATGCAACCTACGCGCTGGAGCTTAAGCTTCCCGATGCTCCTTCTAACGACCAGTGGGCACTTTTGGTGCATGAGGTGTCTACGGCCTACGCGCTCTACGCGGTGACCTCGAATGAAGTGAGGTTAATCGCAAAGAATGGGCGGGTGGGAAAAAATGGCTCTGAGCATATCGCTCAATGGTCGCGCCGGGTAGCTCCGTTGCCCGAGAGCAGTGACGGAAAGATGTGGCTTGTGATGCATCTTTCGAATTTTTCCTATGTTCGGGGCGGTGCATGGAAATCGATTCAGATTGGTACAGCGGGACGACTGGACCGCGCCTTAACCGTCCGTAATTTATTGAGCGCGGGTTTGCTGGGGATTCTCTTGGTGATGGCGCTCTATCATCTTGCTCGTTATCTCATGCGTCGAACGGATTTGGGCAGCGCCTGGTTTACGCTCTTATGTGTCCTGGTCTTTGTTCGGGAGTTTACCATTTCCCGAATGGCTGACTACGTGGCCTACGTTCCAACCGATACCATTTTCAATATTCTGATTCGATTGGAGTTTCTGAGCTTTCAGATGGCTGGACCTGCGGTCATGGGTTTTGTTGGGGTGGTTTTTCCATCCTCTCGTTATCGCTCCTTAACCAGGCTCGCCTGGTGGCTCAGTGCGCCGTACGTTTTTATCTCTATATTTATGAGCACCCAGGCTATGTCGATGGTTTTGAAGAGC
>CAZZDT010000426.1:0-4323 GCA_964652435.1 uncultured Bdellovibrionales bacterium | reverse complement strand
TGTGACGGTTTCTTTTCCAATGCAGGCTTTGGTTTGTGTGACCGGTGTGTCGGGGTCTGGAAAGTCGACGCTTGTTCGTGAGGTTTTATACCGAGGACTTAAGCGCAAGTTTGATGGAAGCGCGCTCAAAGCTGGTGAGCATCGTGCCATTCGAGACCTGGGGAATTTAGAGCGTGTGGTTGAAGTGGACCAGTCACCCATTGGAAAAACACCTCGTTCTGTGCCGGCATCTTATGTGGGCGTCCTGGATGAAATAAGGAAGCTTTTTGCTTTGATTCCTGAGGCTAAAGCGCGAGGTTACGGTGCCGGACGATTCTCCTTCAACGTAGCGGGGGGAAGGTGTGAGTCGTGTTCGGGACAAGGGCGAATTCGGGTGGAGATGAGCTTCTTACCCGATGTCTACGTGAACTGTGATGTTTGCCGAGGCAAGCGTTACAACCGGGAAACCCTCGACGTGCTCTACAAAGGCAAGAGCATGGGCGATGTGATGATGATGACTTGCTCGGAAGCTTTGACGCTCTTTGAGAATGTTCCCAAAATTGCGCGTCAGCTGCGTTTTCTTGTGGAAATCGGTCTTGGATATCTAACATTGGGACAACCGTCTCCAACCTTATCCGGCGGCGAAGCACAGCGGATCAAGCTGGCCCGGGAGATGGGATCAGGGTCTTCGAAGCCAACGCTTTATATTCTAGATGAGCCCACGACGGGACTTCACGGAAGCGATGTCGACGGATTGCTAAAACTTCTACACGGCCTTGTGGACGCAGGGCATACCGTAATTGTGATTGAGCACAACCTAGCGGTGATGGCTTCTTGTGATTGGGTGATTGACTTGGGCCCAGAGGGTGGTGTGGGTGGCGGCCGCGTGGTGGGCAAAGGCCATCCCTTGGATCTGATGAAGTACAAACGCTCTTTTACGGCTAAGTACTTGAGAGAATACCTTGAGCAGTAGCCCCTAATCCTGACTTACGGATTACAGACCGCAAAACGCAAAAAAGCGACCGGGTAGGAGACCGGTCGCTTGATTGACTTCAATTCTACCAGTGAGCTTAGCGCTTGCTGTGGCTCGGCATTTTGGCTTCTTTGAACTCTACGTGCTTACGCACGATAGGGTCGTACTTCTTGAAGACCAATTTATCTGGTGTCGCCTTTTTGTTCTTTGTCGTGTAGTAGCTGTAGCCAGTACCTGCAGTCGAAAGCAATCGGGTTTTTTCTCGCATGGTATTACCCTCCGGAGCTTAGATGCGTTCACCGCGTGCTCGGATATCCTTAAGCACGCTGTTGATACCGCGTTTGTTAATTACTTTAATGCCTTTGGCACTAACTGTGAGCTGAACCCAGCGCTGCTCAGTTTCCACCCAAAAGCGACGCTTTTGGATATTTGGAAGTTGACGCATACGGGTCTTAATATGTGAGTGGGACACGTTGTTGCCATACATTGGCTTCTTACCGGTCACCTGACAAACTCGAGACATGATTTTCTCCTACTTGAGCTTCGTACGTTGACGTCTCTGCGAGACGCTTAATTACTTCTTACCGTACTTACGGCGGAAGCGGTCTACACGACCTTCAGTATCTACGAGACGCTGGTTACCAGTGTAGAAGGGGTGTGAAAAGGCCGTAATATCGCAGTTGATTACGTAGTGGCTCACACCGTCAACATCACGTGTCTCACCGCTTTTTTGGGTGGAACGCGACATGATTTCATCGCCAGTTGATGCGTCACGGAAGATGACGTTATTTAGTTGTGGATGAATACCGTCTTTCATCACTCATTCTCCCTTAAAATTCCGATTCTCAGGCGAACCGGAAGGGAGCGCTTACTGGAATTATTCAAGTATTGCAACGTCTTTAGCTTTATTTTGTGGCCGAAAGGGGATCTCGGTGGATCATCTGGCTAAATTTCCCCCAGATAGCCGATTTTCGGGCCCATACCCTGAATTGGCTCCGGATCTCATGATCTTAATATTTGCCGCTTTTTCAAAGCAATAGGCTTGCTATTTCAGCGATTTAGGCATAGCAGTGCAAGACTTTCCGCCTTGAGGTGGTGCTTTTATTGGCATCAACATGAGGCATTAAAGAAAAAGACTATGATTTCAATAGTCTACACGGTTAAAACGAACTCTTGTTGGGAAACAATGAACAAGGGTCAGTTGTGATGGAGTTTTTAAATGGCTAAGACCAGTCAAATACATCGTAATCTGAAGCGGCAAAAAACTGCTGCTCGGTTCGCTGCCAAGCGCAAGGAACTGAAAGAAATCATTCGTAACCCACAAAGCTCTGAAGCAGAGAAGGCAGAAGCGCAGCTTAAGTTGCAAGCTCAGCCACGTGACGCGAGCGCAACGCGCATTCGTAACCGCTGCAAGATCAGTGGTCGTTCACGCGGTTACTACCGCAAGTTTCAGATTTCTCGTATTGCACTTCGAGAAATGGCTCTGCGCGGCGAATTGCCAGGCGTAGTTAAGGCTAGCTGGTAATTTAAGGAAAGCGGAGTAATACGATGGAAGAAAGATACGATTCAAGAGAAGAGCGCGGCGGACGCCGTGGTGATTCACAACCTATGTTTGCACGTCGTCGTCGACCACGCCCATCAAGCGATTTGGTGTTCGACTACAAAGACGTTGAATTTTTGAAGCAGTTCGTATCTGAGCACGGCAAGATTGTTCCACGCCGAATCAGCCACCTATCTGCAAAGCAGCAGCGTGCATTGCGCTCTGCCGTGAAGAACGCCCGTAAGTTGGCGCTTCTTCCTTACACAAACCGTTAAGAACATTTTAGTTCACAACTAGACCGTTAAAGAGACGCTGGCTTTCCCCCAGCGTCTTTTTTTATGCTTAAGCAAGCACATCACCGGGGGCCTTTGATGACTGATTTATTTTTTATTCGACATGGCCGAACCGCTTGGAATGAAGAGGGCCGTTTTCAGGGCCATCTTAACAGTGAGTTAAATGATATTGGCCTCGAACAGGCGAGCGCTTTGGGCAAGCGGTTTGCTGACGCAGACTTTGCTCATGTTTACTCCAGCGATTTAGGCCGTGCGCGGCAAACCGCTGAAGCATTAACAAAGTTTCACAGTGTATCCATTCTTGAGGAGGCTGCACTTCGAGAGCGTTGCATGGGGGTATTTCAAGGTCTAACGGGTACTGAGATTATTCGGGATCATGGGGCGAGCTGGAAGCTCTTTAAGGAAAAGGACCCTGACTACCGCATGCCGGAGGGTGAGAGCATCAACGATGTTTTAGCCAGAGCTCATGGGTTTTTAGAGCACGTTCGTACAGAGCATGCCGGCGAGCGTGTGGCTGCAGTGACCCACGGCGGGTGGATTCGTCTGGTGCTCAAAGATTTGCTGGGCATGGAACAGAACCGTGCGGCCCCTTTTAAGGTGTTTAACACCAGCGTCCATCATTTACGTTTTGTCGATGACAAGTGGTGGGTTTTCTCTATGGGAGATGTAGCGCATTTAGATGAGAAGTTGCTTCGTACTTCTACACCTTACGTGCTTTAGGCAAAAAAATAGCCGCCCATCAGGCGGCTATTTCATATTGAATTTATCTAAGCTTAGATGACGATGTTAACGAGTCGTCCAGGGACTACAATCACCCGCTTGGGTTCTTTACCGTCAATAAACTTCACCGCGTTGGGAGCCGCCAAGGCGAGCTTTTCAAGCTCTTCTTTGGAAGCAT
The DNA here is from genome assembly GCA_964652435.1 of uncultured Bdellovibrionales bacterium. Classification (GTDB taxonomy): domain Bacteria; phylum Myxococcota; class XYA12-FULL-58-9; order XYA12-FULL-58-9; family JABJBS01; genus JABJBS01. The sequence continues at coordinate 640 of CAZZDT010000426.1, read as the reverse complement.
CTTTCGGCACATCCAGGTTGTCACGCTTCTTGCCGTTGACCTGAATAATCAATGTGATGGTGTCTTCTGTACACAATGCTTCGTCATGAGCCGGAAAGTCAGCGATGGATACGAGGCCTTCGTGATCCAAACGGTTCCAAATCTCTTCCGCGATATGAGGCGCGTAAGGAGCAAGAACCTGCGTAAACAAGCTCAGGGTTTCCTTGGGCAGTGTTTTGCTGCTGGTGGCTTCATTTACAAAAATCATCATTTGGCTGATGGCGGTGTTAAAGCGCATACCCTCGGTGTCTTCGACAACCTTCTTGATGGTCTTGTGTAGAGTTTTCCAGAGCGCTTCTTCAGATGTTCCAGGTTCATCTGTGAGGCGGCTTTGAAGTTCGCCTGTGCTCTCGTCGACCGCTAAGCGCCAAACCCGTTGTAAGAAACGAGAGACGCCATCCACACCTGACATCTGCCAAGGCTTAACTTGCTCGAGAGGCCCCATGAAGAGTTCATAGAGTCTCATGGCATCGGCACCGTACTGGTCAATAACATCATCCGGGCTGACAACATTGAGGCGAGACTTACTCATCTTCTCAATTTTAGAGTCGAGCGCCATGCCGGTGCTGATAGCCACTGGCTTACCACTGGAGTTGTCGAC
>CAZZDT010000425.1:0-4336 GCA_964652435.1 uncultured Bdellovibrionales bacterium | reverse complement strand
GTGAGGCTTTTCCAAGCCGATATCGAGAAGAGACGTCTGTAAGCCGTGCCGTAACCGACATCGAACTGCTTGAAGGTCTCACACAAGAAAGCTGGTTCACCTGCGAAATATTTCGAGAGAAAAGCGATAAGCGTCGAGGAATTACCCGCCTTCGCTTGGTTCACAGCGAAAGTATCATTCTATCTGATATTCTTCCTGTCCTGGATAACCTGGGCTTGGTGATCATCGATCAATACCCTACGACCATCCACGTCTCAGGACGTCCGGAGGCAGTGATTTCGACTTATCGAATCCGAGGCGCCAAGCAGATGCAGGTCGACTTAATGAGTCGCCGCAATCGACTTTCATCGGCCATCAAAGCCTCCATTTTAGGGGTATTCGATAACGATTCATTCAATCGTCTCCTGCTCCGAGCAGATGTTCCTTGGAACTACGTTTCTCTGCTCCAAGCGCTGCATTCATATGCAAGACAACTGGGTTCACCTTATGGTCGCGAAACCGTACGCGAAGCTCTTGAGAGCAATTCAGATGTGGTTCGGTCCTTGACGGAATATTTCCGAATCAAATTTGACCCAAGCATCGACGGCCTTCAGGCGGATTCCGTATGCGACAAACGCACGCAACTGATAGAACGTGCTGAGCGAACGTTGCTGGCGCAAATTGCTCGAGTGGCTGACCTCAAGAGTGACAGCATCATTCGAACATTTTACAACCTCATCCAAGCAACCTTACGGACGAACTTCTACAACCGCGACGCCTATAAGGTTCCTGAAGTTGTTCTTAAGTTCGACCCCAGTCAGATTGAACGGATTCCCGAGCCAAGGCCTTACCGTGAAATCTATGTTCACCACCCCAAAGTTGCCGGTCTTCACCTGCGTGGTGGCCCCGTAGCCCGAGGTGGCATCCGTTGGTCTGATAGACGCCTCGATTACCGTACAGAAGTTCTTGGTCTTATGAACACCCAAAATCTCAAGAACGTTGTCATCGTTCCACGAGGTGCCAAAGGTGCATTCATCATTCGGGAAACCTTCGATACACCCGCAGAACAACGTGCCGCTGCAGACGCAGGCTATAAAATCTTTATCAACGGTTTGCTTCAGGTTACCGACAACCTCGTTAACGACGCCATTGTCGCTCCGAGCAACACCCTGCGCTACGACAACGACGACCACTACCTGGTTGTTGCCGCGGATAAAGGAACCGCACATCTCTCCGATACGGCCAATGGCATTGGTACCGAGTCCAACTTCTGGTTGGGCGACGCCTTCGCCTCCGGCGGCTCCAATGGATACGACCATAAAGTCGACGGCGTAACCGCTAAAGGTGCTTGGGAGTGCGTCAAACGCCACTTCCGCGAAATGGGCATGCATCCTGAAAAAGATGCCATCAAAGTCATAGGCATTGGTGATATGAGTGGTGACGTTTTTGGTAATGGTATGCTTCGTTCGAGTAGCATGCAGCTGATTGCCGCTTTCGACCACCGTCATATCTTCATCGACCCTAATCCAGATCCGGCCAAGAGCTACAAAGCGCGTCAGGACCTATTCGAAAGAACACGAACCAATTGGGAAGATTACCCGAAAGACCTTATCAGTGAAGGCGGCGGCGTATGGCCTCGCGGTGCCAAGAGCATCACACTGCCGCCACAAGCCAAGAGTGTTCTGGGTATCGAAGAAGATGAACTCAGCGGACCAGACCTGATTCAACGACTCCTCTGTGCCCCGGCAGACCTTTTATGGAACGGCGGTATTGGTACCTACATCAAGGCCGATAAAGAATCGCATCTCGATGCAAGTGACCCGAACAACGATTCGGTTCGCGTCAGCGCAGGCCAAGTGCGGGTTAAAGTAATCGGTGAAGGTGGCAACCTCGGTATTACTGCCCAAGGCCGCTGCCAACTCGCCAGCCAAGGCGTAAGGCTCAACACCGATGCTGTTGATAACTCTGGCGGCGTTGACCTTTCCGATCACGAAGTCAACATCAAGATCCTCATGGGGATTCCTTTGGAAAAAGGTGAAGTGACCCAGGAAGAACGCGACCGACTGCTCCACGAAGTTCGACCGGGAGTAAACAAAACAGTCCTGCAAAACAACTGGATCCAAAGTCGGATGATCAGTTTAGACCAATTGCGGTCTCAGCGAGACTTGCCTCGCTTTCAGCGAGCCATTGAGCATCTCAGCGAGGAACTCGATTTTACCCGGCAAAGTATGAACCTGCCCACCAACGCCGAACTCGAAGTGCGTATCAAGCGTGGTGCAGGCCTTTATCGTCCGGAACTGGCAGTTCTTGCCTCGAACGCAAAACTCTTCATGAGAATGCAGCTGGCCGAAGCGTCCGAGTTCGATATCGAAAGGCTTGAGTCCTATCTCTTAAGCTATTTCCCGGAAGAACTCGTCACGCGTTTTGAAAGTGCTATCAAGCAACACCCGCTTGCTTTGGATATCGCTCAAGCTATGTTTACCAACCTCGTATTGGGAGACGCAGGCTGCACATTCGTCACGGAAATGATGACTCAAACCGGTCATTCCTGCCGAGCCATCATTGACTCTTATTTACGAGCAGCCATACTTCTCAATAGTTCCAATCTAAAGAGTGCCATTCAAAGTGTAGAGTTCGATCTCGAAAGCACCATTGAATACTTGATTCGTCTCCAAGTGGAACAAGCCCTAGAACGCTCTACGGGTTGGCTACTGCGACGCAGTGTGCCCGACGAGAAACTTTTCAATACAACCTTCAAAGCAGTCTTTGCCAATATGGGAAGCCTGATTCCCGAAGAAGACGAAGAGACTCGAGCCGCGGCCGCAACCGATTTGATTGGTGTTGGATTGCCTGAATCTGAAGCAAATCAACTCTCAAAATTTGAGCATCTCGACGAAGCCTTAGACTTAAGTCAGCTTATTCTTCTCAGTGGAGAGCATGCAGACAACGCTGCTGAAGTTTTTTACAAGGTGGGCAACTCCACGGGGCTCCTCAAATTGGTTCGAAATTCAGAGCAAAGCTACAACACATCCAAGCTTGAGAAACCCGCTCGTACGGCGCTTCGCGACCAGCTCAGAATGCACCACGTGAATTTGGCGAACCAAATCCTCAAAGGAAACAATGGACATGGGGCAGCCGGTGGTACAGAGCGAATTCTCGAGGCTGTTCGAGACGATCTCATTGCAGTCACCCGGGGCCGTTTGGACCTAAGTACTCTTGTTATCGCCGCCGACCGTGTTGGCCGTTACACTCAATCCTAAGCTATTGAGGAGACCTTGATAGCCTTTTAAAGGAACGATAAAACTCAGAACATGCCTAGGCCAAAAGACATAGATACTGCAGAAGGCAGAAAACGCCACGAAGAGAAATATCAACGCATTCTCTCTGCGTCGATGGAGGTCTTTGCGCGCAAAGGTTTTGCCGAATCTAAAATCAGTGAGATTGCCCAAGTGGCCGGTGTGGGTGACGGAACCATCTACCTTTATTTCAAGAATAAAGATGACCTGCTGATTTCACTCTTCGAATCTAAACTTGAAGAAATCAATCAAGGTTTACGCGAATCGCTACAGGGAGTGGAAGGGCCTGAAAATCAACTTCAAGCCATCATTGATTTTCATCTTGGACTGGCCATCAACAGCGTCGAGCTAGCCGCTCTGGTGACCATTGAGCTTCGTCGCAGTCAAAAATTTATGAAGGAATATGCCAAAGAACAGTTGGCTGAATTTCTGGGACAGTGGAATACCGTTTTAGAAGCAGGCCAAGCCAGCGGCGTCTTTCGTAAGGATTTCTCAACCAATATCTTTAAATTTATTATGTTTGGTTCCATTGACCATGTCATTGGTCTTTGGGTTTCCAATCCCAATCGAAGTCACGAAGATCTGGTAGAAGTTGGGCGTCAGCTCAAAGACGCCATGATGCGTGCAGTTATCGCTTAACAGAAAACGTCTTAAATTCACCGGTTGCCGCTAACCATTTTGCCGACACGTACTTTACGTCCGCAGCTGGCGGTCCATGGTGACACCACTTTTCAAGTTCTTCCAAAGCACCTCGGTTGCCTTCAGCGATCACCTCAACCATGCCCTGCGGAAGGTTTTGGACCATACCCACCAGGTTGAGACTTTGTGCCTGCTCTAAAGTAGACGCACGGTAAAAGACGCCCTGGACTCTGCCTTCAATTAAAAGTTCAAGACGCTCCACGGTGACCTCCATCGCATAACGCAGCAGACTAAGGGTAGCTGAACTTTAAAAGCTTCGTCTAGAAGTAAAACGGTAGAAAAGCCACAATGACCAGCGCGATTGCCAAGACAACCATTGGCAAGAGAATACGCTCGTGTCGCGTCCAGAAGCTCGCTCCCTC
>CAZZDT010000424.1:0-4338 GCA_964652435.1 uncultured Bdellovibrionales bacterium | reverse complement strand
TACTGGATATGGTGGGCGGCTACGGTGCCTCTCTTTTTGGTCACAACAATCCCCGGCTCGTCAATGTACTGCAAACGCTTTTGCAAGAGCAAAGACCTTTCAACAGCCAAGGCAGCATTCGTTCCTACGCCAACGACTTAAAAGCTAAGCTCTCTCATATGGCCGGGACTGAAACCGGTAGCGCTTATGCGGTGACCTTAGAGTCTACCGGTAGCAGCGCCGTTGAGGCCGCCATTAAGCACGCCGAACTTGAATTTCAAATGCGTCTTGAAAAAGAGCTGAATGCGCTCACAGATGTTCAAAAGAAAATCCACATGGCTCAGCGCAATGCTCCCATCGAGATCTCTGATGAAGTGACCCAAGTATTGTGGAAGACTATGGGCATTTCTGAGGTTATGAACGCAGAAGATCTGGTTCAGGCATCCATCGACCGCTTACTCGAAATTACCCAAACCTCTCCACTGGTGCTTTCTTTGGAAGGTGCGTTTCACGGCAAATCCACCGGTGCTTTAAGCCTGACGGCGAATCCATCCTACCGGCGACCATGGAACCGGTTGGGATGTGCATCCACCTTCATTCCAAGAAACGATATGGCTGCGCTTTACGATGTGCTCGACAGCGCACGTTTTGGTTTTGCTCAGCTTACCTTGAAAGGCCAACGCCTGGAGGCCAAACCCGCAGAGCTTGTGAATGTGATTGCGGCTTTTGTAGAGCCGATTCAAGGTGAGGGCGGCGTTTTAGAAATCGAGCCTAAATTTCTTCGAGTGCTTCGCGCTTGTGCGACTGAGGCCGGTTTCCCATTGGTGTTCGATGAAATTCAATCGGGTATGGGACGAACCGGTTCTTTCTTAGCCTCTACCCATTTTGGTGTGGTTCCCGACTATATTCTTTTGTCCAAAGCATTGGGCGGTGGTTTGTGTAAGGTGAGTGCACTCTTGGTAGATTCAGTGCGGTACGTGTCTGAGTTTGGACTGCTCCATACCTCCACCTTTGCCGGTGACAACCATTCCAGCGCTGTGGCTTTAGAAGCATTGAATATGCTGGATGAAAACCAGGGCGCCTTGATGGACCAATGTGCCAAGCAAGGATCCAACTTTGTTGCTCGATTAAATGACTTGCAAAAGCGTTACCCGGGTGCTCTCCAAGAAGTTCGCGGCCGTGGCTTGCTTATGGCGGTTGAGTTGATTCCTCGTGAGAACACCTCTTCTATCTTTTTAAGCTGGGCATCCGAGCAAGGCTTATTGGGCTACGTGGTGGCAGGTTATCTTTTGCGCGAGCACAATATTCGCATTGCTCCCACGCTCTCTAATCCCAATACACTTCGTATTCAGCCATCGGCATTTGTTTCAGAAAAAGAGATGAGCCTCTTTTGCGATGCCTTTGAAGAGGCGCTGCGGCTTTTGCGCGCTGACGACTCCGGTACATTGCTGGGTCACCTGGTCAACCGCACCCAAAGCAGCGAGAGCCATGTGTTGCCGGTAGGCGAGTATACGCCTCAGTCATCTTCCGGTGGCCGCAGAGTGGCCTTTTTGGCTCATCTATTGGAGCCACAAGATGCTCGCACCCTTGACCCATCTCTTAGCCATTACTCGGCCGATGAATGCGATCAGCTTCTTAGTCGTATGTCACCACTACTGGATCCCTTCGTTCTCCACCGAACATCCGTAAGCAGTGAAACCGGCAGCCAAATTGACCTTTCTGTGATTGGTGTGCCCTTTACATCCTCGCAGGTGATGGAAGCTTTCCGCTCAGGCCAAGGTGATAAAATTCGAGCAAGTGTTTTTCAAGCCGTTGAATTGGCCCGGCAAGAAGGCGCAGATGTGATTGGCTTTGGTGGGTATACTTCTATTGCCACCAGCAGTTGCCTCGATGTGGTTGAAGACAAGGCGCTGATTACCAGTGGCAACTCAGTCACCGCTGCCGCGGGGATTGCAGCGGCCATGCAGCGCATGGAAGAAATCAATCTCGAGAACCGCCGCTTAGGTGTGGTGGGCGCAGCTGGCAACTTAGGCTGTGTGATTGCTGAACTCATGGCACCGTCTATGGACTCGGTGCTTTTGGTGGGGCGACCTGGCGCAGAGAAACGTTTGCAGCGAAGGGTTAGGCAAATTCGCAAAGCACTGGGTGATGCATGCCCGGCCATCGATATCAGCACCGATATGTCTGACTTAAAGAGCTGCGGCGTCATCATGACGGCCACCAACGCACCCGAGCCGGTGATTTATCCTCAGCATATCTCACGAGAGCCCACCATCATCTGCGATATTGCAACGCCCGGTGATGTAGCCGCCGCAGTGTTTGCTGAGCGGCCCAATGCTCAGGTTCTTAAGGGCGGCATTGTGAAGCTTCCTGGCCAGCAAGGCTTGGCCATACCCGGCATGGATCAGCCTTATGGGCATATCTATGGATGTTTGGCAGAAACCATTCTCCTAGGCTTAGACGATGCAGAGCAAAGTCACTCTGTTGGTTTGCTCACGCCGGAGGGTATTCGCAAGAGCATCGACATGGTGAAGCGCCACGGTTTTCGCTTTGACCCGTTGTCGAAGGATGGCGAGATTTCTCAGCCCGGTAAATACCAAGAACAATCTGATTTTATTGCTGCCTAACACTTTTCAAGGGATGCCACATTATGGGTTCTGAAACAGAAGTGTTCACCGCAAGCAATCTAGATTTTAGCTGGGCCAAGTCGGTAAGTGATATATCCCCCGATGATTGGTCGCGTTGTTTTGCTGCTCATCGTTTTGCCCGCTCTTATGCTTATCAAGAAGCGGTGGAAGCATCGGCTCCCTCGGGTGTTGAGTTTCATTATCTTTTGATTTCAAAAAGCGATTCTATTGTGGCCATGGTTGGCTGCTTTCGTTACCGCATTCCCTTAAGCACCACAGCGACTGGATCCGCTCGTAAAGCCATGGGGTTTTGTGAGGGCTTCTTTCCCGAACTCTTTAGCATCAACGGTTTTTTTGTTGGGCAACTCACAGCAGTGTGTGATCACCTTTTTGGTTTTGAGCAAATACCAACCCTTGAGAGGGCAAGTCTTCTAAGGAGGTGTGAGCCAGCATTCTTGGCCAAGGCCCGCAGTTTGGGCTCGTCGGTAATCTTGCACAAAGAGATACCCCAGGAAGACATGGATTGGGTACAAGAGGCTTTGGGTGCGGACTATGTTGTGGCGCCGTCGCTGCCGGCTATGGAGCTTAAGCTCGAATCCACTGAGCCTTTTCCAAAGCAGCTTCGCAAGAAATACCGCAACCACTACAACCGGCGGCGCAAACAATCCGATGAGGGCGGGTTAACCTATGAAATTCATCGAGGATCCCTTGATAAAGAACTTGCCGGTGAGATGGAGCGTCTTTACTTTCAAGTTTTGGAGCGCTCAGCCACTCAGTTTGAACGCCTCTCTGGAGAATTTTTCATTTCACTCTTGAAGCGGTACTCGCAAGCGTCGGTGGTTTTATGCCGCGACCAAAATAAGCTTGTAGGGTTTATGGTGAACGTTGAGGCCGATCAGGACTTTCACGGCCTTTACCTTGGGTACGATACGGCTTACCGAGATGCCGCGGTTTACTTCAATCTCATTTATCAATCTTTAGATTTGGCCTTGGAGAAGGGTTACCAGAGCGTTCATCTTGGCCAAACATCTTACGAGGTGAAGAGTGCCTTAGGCGCGCACCGAACCAATCTTTATTTGGCGCTGCGCTCTAAAAACCCGCTGATTCAGTTTTTCTTGAAAACCTTCAGTCAGCATTTATTCCCGGAAATCGATGTTCCGGTGAGACGAGCGTTTCCAGTGGGTGGAAAGCGGGAAACCGAGCCTTCCCCGTAGGGAAGGCAATAACCTATCTAGCCTGCGCAGCGATGCGTTGCTCTTGACGCTTGGCAATTTGCTCCAGGCTATCTCGTGGAATGGCTGCAATGAGCCGCTCGGTGTAGGCCTCTTGTGGGTTCTGGTAGATAGATTCACTTGGGCCGTATTCTACGAATTTGCCTTCGTTCATAACCGCCATCATATCACTCATGAACTTTACAACGCTCAAATCGTGGCTGATGAAGATATAGGTCAGGCCCATTTCTGCTTGGAGTTTCTTCAAAAGGTTAAGCACCTGGGCTTGAACCGATACATCCAATGCTGAAACAGATTCATCACAAATGATGAGGTCTGGCTCTAAGGAAAGAGAGCGCGCGATGCAGATACGTTGACGCTGACCACCGGAAAATTCGTGTGGGTAACGGTTTAGATACTGGCGCCCTGGTAGACCTACTTTTTCAAGAAGGTCGAGGACCATTTCCCGTCGCTCTTCGTAGTTGCTACCAATGCCGTGAACTTCCATGGGCTCCATGATG
>CAZZDT010000423.1:0-4343 GCA_964652435.1 uncultured Bdellovibrionales bacterium | reverse complement strand
TCCAGGCTCTTTCCAGGCCTTTCCCCAAAGAGATTGAACCCTTGCAGACTGGCCCGCACCGATTTCAAAAGCCAAGAGACCTCCCGGCTTTAGATAAGGGGGGGCCTCCCCAATGATTCGGCGAATCAGGCTGAGGCCATCTTCTGGGGCAAAGAGAGCAAGGTGCGGCTCATAATCGCGGACGTCTTTTTGCATCTGATCTGCATAGGACTCTTCCACATAGGGCGGGTTGGCCAAAATCAAATCAAAGGTTTGTCCGGCCTCAACCTTTTCAAAAAGGTCACCCTCCAAAACCTGAACTCTAGTTTGAAGGCCATGGATATCTCGATTTTGCCGGGCAATGGCCGCGGCTTCCGGGGATAGTTCGCTGAGCGTCACCTCTGCTTGAGTCATTTCAAGAGCCACAGTTAACCCAACACAGCCTGAGCCTGTGCAAAGGTCTAAAATTTTTGGAGCTTGCAGGTTTTGGGCTCGGCACCAGTTGAGAGCCTTTTCAACCAAATGCTCTGTTTCCGGCCGCGGAATCAGAACGGCCGGGCTGACCTTGAACAGGTGTCCGTAAAATTCCTGGTCCCCCAAAATATAAGCGACTGGTTCAAACTGAAGACGGCGCTGGATCCACGCGTCGAACTTTTGCGCTTCTCCGGGCGCAACCTCACGCTCGGGCCAGGTCATCAAATAGGTTCTTGGTTTTTCTAGGATTCTTGCCAACAAAATTTCGGCATCAAGCCGGGGCGTATCAATGGCAGCTTCGGTAAGTGCTTTTTGAGCGCGGGTCAAAAGCGCTTCAATGGTCAGCTCTGAACTCAAGCCTCTTGGCCCTTAAGTTCTTCTGTCTGGAAATAAGTGCGCAGAGCTAAAACCACCGCTTCCAAATCTCCCTGCAAAACAGCGGGAAGGTTATGGGCACTAAAGCCGATACGGTGATCTGTGATTCGGTCTTGAGGAAAGTTATAAGTTCGGATTTTCTCGGAGCGGTCTCCGCTGCGCACAAGCTCTTTACGCTCCGCTGCGCGCTCAGCCGCTTCTTGCTGACGAATAAAATCGAGCAAGCGGGACGATAAAACCTTCATGGCTTTCGCCCGGTTTTTAATTTGGCTCTTTTCATCCTGGCACTGCACCACCATACCCGTGGGGATATGCGTAATTCGAACCGCTGAGTCCGTGGTGTTAACGTGCTGACCACCTGCACCCTGGGACCGATACGTATCAATGCGCAAATCTTCGTTTCGAATCTCGATTTCTGCTTCTTCCGCTTCAGGCATCACCGCAACAGTTGCCGCCGATGTATGGATACGGCCCTGACTTTCGGTGGCGGGGACCCGCTGGACCCGGTGGACACCTGACTCATATTTGAGCGCCGAAAATACATTATCGCCAGCGACTAAGCAGATGACCTCTTTAACGCCTCCCTGGGTGCCTTCACTCATACTCATCACTTCAACGCGCCATCCGGAGCGTTCCGCAAAGCGTGAGTACATCTTGAAAAGGTCGCCCGCAAAAAGTGCGGCCTCATCTCCACCGGTTCCCGCACGAATTTCCAACAACACGTTTTTGTCGTCGTTGGGGTCTTTGGGCATGAGAAGAATATTAATTTTCTCCGTCATCTCGGTGAGTTCGGCTTCAAGTTCCGGCAGCTCCTCTTTGGCCATTTCCGTTAACTCGGGGTCTTCACCGTCGGCAATCAAATCCTTATTGTCTTGAATTTGCGTTTCCAGCTGGCGGTAGGCTCGGTAAAGCTCGACCAGCTCCTCAACCTCGCGGTGCTCTTTTGCAACTTCGCGCAGGCGCTTCTGGTCTGAGAGAACCTCAGGATCTGATAAAAGACGGTTAAGCTCTTCGTAACGAGCTTCTACTTCGGCAAGTTTATGCAGCATAACGAAGCATCCTTACGGCATTTGTTCGAGAGAGCATAGGCAGAAACGACAATGTGCCCGATCTATTTGGGTGGCTCAGTCAAAAGCACACAAGAGCCACTGGCCAACGCAACAATACCGTCGGAAGGCTCAATCACGACTACATCGCCAAACTTGAGATGTTCTTCGCCCTGATCGCCAATCAGCTTCACCGGCTTTTTATCAGCCACCACCACCCGCAAGCCTTCCGTAGGAAAAGCTGTTCCCATTTGCATGGTTTCCATCACAAAACATGGGCCCGTGACTTTATCTCGGTGAGGTTGGGGCAAATCAAAGCGGTTGTAGCGAATACAAGCCGCTGCTTCGTCCAAATGAATTTCTCGGCTCTCACCGTTCTCATCCACGCGGCCCCAATCGTGTACTCGAAAAGTCGTGTCACTGGGCTGTTGAACTTCAAGCATTAAAAAGCCGGGCCCCATAGCGTGAACAGTTCCCGCTTCAATCAAATAGATATCTCCTGGCCTTGGTGTGGCCTCGTACATCCATTTTTCTAAGCTACCTCGCTCAACTGCTTGTTTTAATGTCGTAGCGTCAAGACCTGGATAGTTGCCCGCCAAAAACTTCGCTTTATGATCTGCGTGAGCTACGTACCACGCTTCTGTCTTCGGGGAACCAAGCCGCGTGTTCTGGCAAAATTCTTCGTCAGGATGAACCTGGACGCTCATGCGCTCGTTGGTATCTAGCCACTTAAGCAGGAAAGGGAAGGAGCCTTCCCCACTGCCTCCAAGAGCACCACTTCGCCAAAGATCTCCGATTTTCTGGCCCTTTTTCGGGCCATCCACGACCACACTTTCGTGATCTGGCAACTCGGCCAGCTCCCAGCTTTCCCCAACTGTGCCTTCAGGCAACTCGCGGTTGAAAAGTTGTGACATCCGGCGACCGCCCCAGGGCTTCATCAAGTATTTCGGTTCGAATCTTAGCATGATCACCTGTAAATTAGACTTTTATCGAAGCGCAAGCAATGCCGTATCAGTGCTCTTGCTCATCGAGCAAAGAGTCATAAAAAAAGTCGACCACATCATCAACCAGCATCTTAAGATGCCGCGGTCCTGAAAAGCGGTGGTCGGCGCCCTCTACCAAGCACATCGAGACACTGTCGGCGGCGGCGGCAATATCATCCGCGTCTGAAACCGGAACCACCCGGTCCTCAAGACCATGAATCACCAAAAGCGGGACATTGGCCTGAACCACCGCACCAATCACATCGTGGCGACGGGCATCTTCAATAAACTGAGCGCCAATCTTTACACCTTCAACTTCAATGAAGCCGCGCTCTTGCCAGTCGGCCACATCTTGGGGGTAGCGACGAGCCAAAAGCTTTGGATAAGCCACCGCCGCAACTGTTGCTACCGAATGAACTCTCTTTTGCTGGGCCGCAGTTAAAAGAGCCACTGCTCCACCCATGCTCGAGCCGAAAACACCAATTTTCTTAACGCCTTGAGCGCTCATCCAGTCAATGGCGGCCGCCAAATCTTCAATTTGGTTTGAATAAGTTAAATCATAAATATCGCCTTCAGATTCACCTCGCCCGGCAAAATCAAAGCGCAGACCCATCATTCCCCGGTTGGCTACGCCTGAAACAATCTTTGAATGCTTCGGGCCATCTTTGACGCTTAGCATCCCGTGGCAACAAATCACGCCCACTTCTGAGCCCTCACCCTCGACAATACCGGCCAACTGTTGATCACGACTGTTCTTGAAATAAATTGATTTCATAGATCATTCATTATTCCACACCATCGCGTGGCTCAAGCCGTGGATTTCCCAGTCTAAAAGGAGTATGGAGCCCTCAATTCTGGCGTCAGTGGAGACTAATCATGCGTCTAAATCCAGCGATTTTTAAAGCGTCCCTGTGGATCTCAATCCTTATTCTGTCAGCCGCTGGCTGCAAAGGCACCGCTTCGACAGCTCCGGCCAGTGAAGGCGGCAACCCCGAAACGGCCATCGTCATTCCGGATGCGCCGGCAGGCAGCCAAATCACCGGCGCGCGGGCTGACTTCTACAAGCAAGCATTCCCAACCGCAGCGACGTTCGAGTCCAAAGATATCCCAAACGTTATGATTCGAGATTTAGACAAAGGCAACACCACCTACGTTGTAGCCAAGGACGCCCAAGGCGAAACTCTGGGTTACCTGCGCGACATCAGCGGGCCCATGACACTTAACGACGACTGCCCCTGTAACCCCATGTCCGTCACGCTTGCCTTTCAGCAGGACTTGATGCTCACCAAACTTTTGAGCGCGGCGCCCCTTCAAAAGGCCTACCACAAGCCCATGAGCGAATCGGAAATGGAACAACTTACCCAGCTGGCTATGCGACCACCTGAATCTTTGCTTTCGGTTACGGACCCAAAACTCTTGGTGGATGGCGCATCGGGTGCCACCCGCAAAGAGTATCAAGGATCGGTCATTTTAGAGGGAGCCTACA
>CAZZDT010000422.1:0-4346 GCA_964652435.1 uncultured Bdellovibrionales bacterium | reverse complement strand
CCGCAGGGCTGCGTGATTAAGCTCTGCGGCTCTGAAAGGTCGCTTCATGAAGGCCCTGCTCGGGTATTTGATAGCGAGGATCTGGCCTTTGAAGCTGTTCAAGCCGGGAATATCAATGCGGGTGATGTCATTGTCATTCGTTATGAAGGCCCCAAAGGTGGACCGGGCATGCGTGAGATGCTGGCGGTTACCGCTGCATTGGCGGGCCGGGGCATTCTCGGAGATGTTGCGCTTTTAACCGATGGACGGTTCAGCGGCGCAAGTCATGGCTTTGTGATAGGTCATGTGGCTCCCGAAGCAGCTGTGGGCGGGCCCATTGCCCATGTACGCGAAGGTGACACCATTCGTATCGATGTAGAGAAACGTACTTTGGACGTACTGGTTGATCTTAGCGACCGAGAGAAAGAATGGGCTGCGCCGAAGCCTCGTTACCATCAAGGAGCCATGGCCAAGTACGTTCACACCGTTGCTTCGGCGTCCGAGGGTGCTGTTACCGGCTTTCCTTCGCTCTATTCTGGCAAATAACGACTCCGATTCGGTTTGCGCTTATCCTTCCTCCCTGTCAGGTAATTCCCTTGTGGTCTCAAATAGCCACAATTTCGAGATCGTACGCCTCAGAAACTTTTTCTAATCATTGACGCAATGCAGTGATTTTTTTCTTGACCGGAAATTTTAAGCGGCTTAGGCTTCCTTAAGTCGCAGAACGAACTGCGGACTAAAACGGATAGAGGCTCATGCAATCTCATTTTGCAAATAACACTGAAATCGCAGCTAAGGCTGTTGTTGGTGGAGTCTCTGGTGTTGCTCTCCGTTCTGTCGTCGTCAGCCTCAACCTCCTAGGTCTACTCGGAAGCATTATTATTTTGCTCGGGTGTGGCCTGCGAGGTGATTAGAGGCAAGTAAGCCGAAAAAAATCACCCCGTAGGCCGACCCACTCAAAACAGAGTAGGTCGGCCTTTTTTTTGGGGATTTAGAGAGGAAAAGGGAAAAAAAATGAAAGTAACAACCGCAGACGAAACTTCGATTGAAGCTCTTAAGGATACTCCAATCGCGGTCATTGGCTACGGTGCTCAAGGAAGAGCGCAAGCACAGTGTTTCAAGGACTCCGGACTGAACGTAACCGTTGGCGTCCGTGAAAATGGGGCGTCTTGGAAATTGGCTCAGGAAGATGGGCTAAGTGTTGCCACGATTGAAGAGGCGGCGAAAGCGGCTGAGGTCATTCACATCCTGATTCCAGATGAAGTGCAAAGTAAAGTGTATCAGAAATACATTGCTCGCCATGTCACGGCCGGCAAGACACTGTCTTTCTCGCACGGTTTTAACGTGCTTTTTGGCTACGTAACGCCGCCGGACGATGTTGATTGTATTCTGGTTGCTCCTAAAGCACCCGGAACAGAGGAGCGTAAGGCATACCTTGAAGGTTTTGGCGTTCCTGGCCTGGTTGCTGTTGAGCAAGATGCATCGGGTAAAGCGAGAGATAAGGCTATGGCTTTGGCACATGCCCTTGGGTGTACTCGTTCAGGTGTTCTTGAATGCACATTTGCTGATGAAACCTACGAAGATCTCTTCGGTGAGCAAGCCGTTCTTTGCGGTGGTACTGCTGAACTTATCAAAGCGGGTTTCGAGACTTTGGTCGACGCGGGCTACCCACCAGAGATGGCTTATTTTGAGTGCTTGCATGAGATGAAGCTCATCGTTGATTTGATTTACGAAGGTGGGCTCGAGCGTATGTGGGACGTTGTATCCAACACCGCTGAATACGGTGGCCGAATGGTTGGTCCAAAGATTGTAACGGATGAGACCCGTAAGGCAATGAAGACAGCCTTGTCTGAAGTTCAAAATGGTGACTTCGCGAAAAATTGGATGGCTGAGTACGAGGCAGGAATGCCGGAACTCAACAAGCTGCGTGAAGAAGAGCGTAAGCATCCAATTGAAGTTGTTGGACGTGAAGTAAGAGCACTCTTTAAGCGTAAGAACTAATACTAAAACCAATGGGGGGGCGGAGCTTAAGCTCCTGCCGAGAATGAATATGAAGAAAGTATATGTTTACGACACGACACTTCGTGATGGGACACAATCTGAGGATTTTCAGGTTTCGGTACCTGAAAAATTGATGCTGACCGAACTGCTGGATGATTTTGGAATCACCTACATCGAAGGCGGTTGGCCTGGCTCTAATCCTCGTGACGAAGCTTTCTTCAAAGAAGTTCGCTCTTTGAATCTTAGTCATGCACGTATTGCTGCCTTTGGAGCAACGCGGCGCGCATCGCTGACATGTGAAGAAGACAGCAGCGTGCAGGCTTTGGTTGGGGCAGAAACTCCCGTTGTAACTGTGTTTGGTAAAGCGTCGAAGTATCAAGCCACCACTGCACTTGGCGTATCTCCAGAGGAGAACCTCGAGTTGGTGCATGATACGGTGAGCTACCTGAAGAGCCGTGTTGATGAAGTTATCTTTGATGCTGAGCATTTTTTCGATGGTGCAGCCGAAGATGAAGAATACGTCATGAAGGTTTTAGAAGCGGCCAATCAAGCTGGTGCAGACTTCATGGTTCTTTGTGACACCAACGGCGGTAGTATGCCGGGCGATGTTTCTCGTTTAACCCAGTTGGTTACCCAACGTTTCCAAACCAAGGTTGGCATTCATACTCACAACGATGCTGGGTTGGCAGTTGCTAATTCATTGGCAGCGGTTCAAGCGGGTGCCACCATGGTTCAAGGAACCGTGAATGGTTACGGTGAGCGTTGTGGTAACGCAAACTTGGTGACTGTGATTCCTAATCTGCAATTGAAGATGGGATATGGATGTGTTCCAGACAGCCGTTTGTCTCGTTTGACTCAGGTTTCACGTACGGTTGATGAGATTACCAATTACGTTCCTCAGCCACAGCAGCCGTACGTTGGACGCCGCGCGTTTTCACATAAGGGTGGTGTTCACATCAACGCAGTGATGAAGGACCCAGCGACTTATGAACACGTGCAGCCACATCACGTCGGTAACCGGCGTCGTATCTTGGCTTCTGATCTGTCTGGCTTTTCAACCATTATCTTCAAAGCAAGAGAGTTTGGAGTTGAGTTGGACCCGAATGACCCATGGACTCGTAAAGTTCTCGAGCGCATCAAGAGCTTAGAGTACGACGGGTATCAGTTCGAAGGGGCTGAAGCTTCTTTGTTGCTGATGATGCATGAAGCTCGAGGAACGCGTGAGCGTTACTTTGAATTGGGTGAAACCAAGGTAACAACATCGATGGATGCTCTGGATGACAAAGAGCAAACTCCTGGAAGCTCCACTGCAGAAGTAAACGTGAAGGTTGGCGCCAATCATTATTGTTCTGAGTCAGAGGGTAACGGGCCTGTTCACGCAATTGCTACTGCGCTGCGTGAGCCCTTGGGTAAGCACTACCCTGAGTTGGCAAACGTTAAACTCACCGATTACAAAGTTCGTATTTTGAATAAAGGCATGGGTTTCGCCTCAACGGTTCGCGTGTTGATTCGGGCAACCGATGGCCGCGACGTTTGGGGAACCGTAGGTGTGAGTACGAGTGTAGTAGAAGCCAGTCGCCAAGCGATTGTGGATACTTTTGAATATAAGTTGATGAAAGCGGGGGCTCAGGTCCAGCCAGTCAAGGCTACGGCGTGAGTAAGGAGAATTTGATGTCACAAGACTTTGTTCGAATTTTTGATACGACTTTGCGAGACGGAGAGCAATCGCCTGGTGCAACCATGACCCAGGATGAGAAAATCCGAATTGCCCGTAAGTTGGATGCGATGGGTGTGGATGTGATTGAAGCGGGTTTTCCTGCGGCCAGTCCTGGTGAGATTCGTTCCGTTCAGGCCTTAAGCCAAATTGCTCTCAACGCTGAGATTGCAGGACTCTGCCGCACTCGCGAGAATGATATTCGAGCAGCTGAAGAAGCACTGAAGTTTGCCAAGAAGCCGCGTTTTCATGTGTTTATCGCAACCAGTGATATCCACCTGCAATACAAACTGAAGATGACCCGTGAAGAGGTCCTCGAGCAAATCAAGTTCGGTGTTGGGATGTGCCGTTCATTGTGCGAACGGGTTGAGTTCTCGGCGGAAGATGCGTCACGAACCGACATCGGTTTTTTGAAGGAAGCCATGGCATGCGCCATTGAAAATGGGGCCACGGTTCTTAACGTGCCAGACACCGTTGGTTACACGATGCCGGAAGAATTTCATCACATGATTGGTGAAGTGGTGAGTGTCACGAAGGGCACAGACGCTATCGTTTCCGCACATTGTCATAATGATTTAGGACTTGCGGTTGCCAACTCTTTGGCTGCGGTTAAAGCAGGTGCGCGCCAGGTTGAGTGCTGTGTAAATGGTCT
>CAZZDT010000421.1:0-4349 GCA_964652435.1 uncultured Bdellovibrionales bacterium | reverse complement strand
GCGGGGTTAATTTTGAAGGCGGAGATATTGGGACCGTTGCTGCCGGTGAGATCTATACGACCGAGCGCTAAGTTATTTTCCCATTCTTCTTTTTATGAGATCAGCAATGGCATCTCGTGGTGCGACGTCGGTCCGAATCAATTTATAGTCAATCTGTGCCGACTGCATGTCCTTTTCTCGTTCTTTGAGGTGCTCTGCCATAGCCTTCACGTAACGTTGTCGCAGCGTTCTGGGGTGGACAAAGAGCTTACGAGAATCTTCCATAGACGCAAATGTGGCCGGGTTTTCGTAAGGGAACTCAATCTCCTCGGGCGCAAGCACTTGAAGGACCGTAACTTCATGTCGTCTCGACGCAAGCGCTCGAAGCATCTGCATGACGGTGTTGGACGCATCCAATAAATCCGTTACCACAATGGTGAAAGTGGGTTTGCGGCGTGAGCGCACGAATTGCTCTAGGGTGGCCGATAAATCAGTCTCCCCATGAGCCTCGAGTTGAGTCAGTCGATTTAGGATTTCCATGAGATGACTGCTTTTAGAGCGTGGGGGAAGTTGTTCGGAGATCGATGTCGAGAAGGTGGCGAGACCCGTGGCATCGGACTGGCGAAGTGCCAAATAGGCGAGTGATGCGGTCACAACTTTTGCATACTCAAGTTTGCTGAGACGTTGCTCCCCTTGAAATCCCATGGAACCTGAGTGGTCGATAAGAAGCTCAATCCGTAGATTGGTTTCATCTTCGAATTGTTTAACGTGGAGTTTGTCGGTTTTGGCGAAGGCCCGCCAGTCGATGTGCTTGATGTCATCGCCCGGATTGTAAAGCTTATGCTCGCTGAACTCGATGGACGTGCCGCGCCGCGAGGAACGGTGCAGCCCAGTCAGTGTGCCGGATGCAGTTTGCCGCGCGGCAAGAAAAAGACCGTCCACGTCCGTAAGGAGTGTACCAGGAGGCGGAAAGCCATCTCGGTCTATTTCAGTCGTGTCTGCCATCAGGCTGCAAGCAGGCCATCGATAAGGTCGTCAGCGCTGATTCGGTTTGCTTCCGCCTGAAAGTTGGTCATGATCCGATGACGCATGACCGGCTTTGCCAATGCTTTTAGGTCACTGGAATCGACAGCTGGGCGACCGCTGAGCACGGCGCGAGCCTTGGCGCATAGGATGAGGTGCTGTGCGGCGCGAGGGCCGGCACCGAAACTTACATATTCTTTGACGGTTGCCGTGGTCGAGTCATCTGACGGTCGGGTTTTCCGAACCAGCGCAACCGCCTCTTGGATCAAAGAATCAGCGACCGGAACTCGAAGGACCAGTTCTTGAAATTTTAAGATTTGCTCGGGTCCCAACACTTTATCTACCGGCTGCGGATGGCTGGAGGTCGTCTGACGGACCACTTCAGCCTCTTCTGCGGCACTTGGATAGTTGACACGCATCATCATCATGAATCGGTCCAGCTGAGCTTCGGGCAGCGGATAGGTGCCTTCTTGCTCAATTGGGTTTTGGGTGGCGAATACGTGGAACGGAGCAGCCAGTGGCATGGTGTGACCGCTGGCGGTCACATGACGTTCCTGCATGGCTTGAAGAAGCGCTGCTTGGGTCTTCGGTGGTGTCCGGTTGATCTCGTCGGCCAGTAGGATGTTGCAAAAGATGGGACCTTTCACAAATTGGAAGTCACGGTTGCCTTGTGCGTCTTGTCTAATGATATCGGTGCCAGTGATATCGGATGGCATCAAGTCAGGTGTAAACTGAATGCGGTTGAATCCTAGGTCCAGTACTTCCGAAAGCGTGTTGATGAGCAGTGTCTTCGCAAGGCCCGGAACCCCCACAAAAAGGCCATGGCCTCCCGCAAATAGGGTGATGAGGAGATGTTCAATCACGTCCTTCTGGCCGATCACACGACGGCCAATTTGTTCTTCAATTCTTGAGCGTGCGCTATGAAGCTCTTTGAGGGCCTCTAGGTCTTCCGGGGATTGAATTTGCTCAGTCATTTCGCCGTTCTCCTCAGGGTAAATCGCCGGCTGGTTGGCATTGCCTTTGTGATGAAATTAGTACCCGAATTCATGGAAGTTCGCCAATGTTGAATGAAATTGGTTTTTAGAAGTCTAACGGATGGCTTTGGGCATTGTGCTGAAGATCGACTGCGCGTAGGCTGCGTTACGAACTCAATGCTTGTGCGGCAAAAGGAACAGAAATGAAGAATATCTTAGGAATTGGCCCATTATTGATTCTTTCCATCGCTTTGGCGGGTTGTATTCATACGAAAGCTGGCACCCACGTGGAGATCTTGGACCAAGATGGCAAGCGGCTTTACGTGGCCGGTGCTGCCGGACCAGGAGTGAGTCAATCCATTGCCTGTAAAAACGCTGTACAGCGAGCCGCAGCGGCGGTGGCCCACCGATTTGCACAAGAGGAGGACGGAATAGGGGATGACGTGGCCGATGCCATGGGCGCTTCTGATGGTGCTCCGTTTCTATACGGCTACGCAAATCATACGGTCATGCATTCAACGGTGCAGGATGTGACATTCGACCCTGGCAAAAGCCTGTGTTTGGCTACGGTACGATGGCAGCCGCCTGTGTTCTTGAAAGATGCGATTCTTAAATTTGCCAAGGGTATGAAGCAACGTGAGCTGGAAGAGGCGGACACCGTGGCCGAGGCTGAAGCGGGCCGTCCCGTGGGCGCCCCCGAGGCGAATGCGCCGGCTGCAGCGGTTGCTCCCAAAGACCCATGCCAGTTTGAAAAACGAAACGTGATGAAAGCAGGAGCGGAACTGGATAAGCAGCGCGGTTACCTCGAAGAATGTAAGCGAAGAACCGGTGGGGACATGAATACATGTCATGCCTATGGCTTGCGATTCGATGAAGCGGCTCGCAATGAAGCCGATGCCCGAGGAGCATTGACGCGATGTAAGGAACTCCAGTCGATTTAAGTGGGCTTATTCGATGTAGCCGAGGGCCTTCATCGCATCGATATTGGGAACTGTCGTAACTGGTTTGGGATCTCTGTCCTTGACCTGTTCATCAACAAAATTGGTCAGGGCCTTTTGATGCCGACGGGCTTCCTCTGGATGAGTGGAAAAAAGGTTTTCCTTTTCATCGTAGTCTTTTGATTTGTCGTAAAGTTCACTTCGAGCTTTGGGTTCACCGGGCACTTTGTGGTCGTAATGGTTGATATAGGCGCTGTCCTGGGTTCTCCATCGATAAATCCTACGCTGATGGCGATTCTGAGTTCCATACAGGGGGCGCTCTGGGCGCGGATGGGTTCCCAGTATCCAGCCGAGCAGCGATTCACCTTGAACACCTAAAAAGTCGGTATCCGGTTCCGCAGAAATTCCCAGCACGTCAAGCGTGGTGGGCAATACGTCCACAAGGCCGACGACGGTATCGTCGACCCGAGGCGTGTCACCGCGTATCGAACCAGGAAGCCGAAGGAGTAGAGGCACATGAACCAATTCTCGGTAAAGACTGTTTCCATGCCCAAGCTCGCCATGTTCCAGGAACTCTTCGCCATGGTCTGAGGTGATCATGATCAAAGACTCATCACCGTAAAGCTCTAAGAACGTTTTGATGAGACGCGTGAGGTGTGGATCGAGCGCTTGAAGTTCCCCTTTGTAGCGATGCTCGAGGAACGCCATCTGATTGGCGTTAGGGACAATCTTTCTATCGCGGGCATCGGCCATGGCGTAATGCAGTTGAATGGGTTCGACGTGAGGTGGGTCTGGCGCAATCTCCGGATGCTCATAATAAGGATAATGAACGTCCATGTACTGCACATAATAAAACGGGGTTTCCGAGCGTTTTTGTTTCATGTGGACGAGGATTTCATCCGTCATTGACTCAGCGCCGTAGTAAAATATTTCGAATTCTTCCCGGAGGGTTTCACGGAGCTTGGTTGGAATCAAACGGAAGCCAGGGAAGGTAAATGCGAATCGAAGGGCTGATTTTTGGAAAAATGAGTCGAACCCCGCTGCAAAGCCATTGCGTCGTTCGAGCAGGTAATTATCCATAAATGCATGGGTACGGTAACCTGCTCTTTTGAGCCGTTGTGCCGCTGTGGGTGCCCAGTTGGGTAGATATCCTCTGGCCGAATAAAGAGTGGTTGGATGTATCCCGGTCATCAGTGTTGCTATCGAGGGGAGCGTCCAGCCGGCTGGTGCCTCAGCATCGGTAAATTGATGAAAGTCACCGGCTAGACTCTTGAACTCGGGCGTCAACGGAAAGTCTTGGTTTGGGCCATAGAAGGTGTCGGCCCTTAGCGTATCAATGATAATCCATAGAACCGGCGCTGGCTTGGTTGCGGCTACGGGGTGAACCTCGGTGTTATTGGGTGTCACCCTGGATACACGGAGGCTGTAGCCCAAT
>CAZZDT010000420.1:0-4359 GCA_964652435.1 uncultured Bdellovibrionales bacterium | reverse complement strand
AAAGTTCGCGAAGATGTGAAAGCCTTTGTCTGTTTTCCAATATGCATTCCAGGTTTGAAAATACTCTTCCCGTGGACTGGGGCGGTAAGCGGCATTTTTCATTTTGAACGGGGCATTCATAGCTGGACCGCTGGGGAGACTCGGTTTGATGAGTTCCATGGCGAGTGCAGTGCCAATGCAGCTGACACTGATCCCGAGGACAATCATGAGTGTTCGAAAGTGTGTCTTAAAAAGTTTCCGTCGCATTCCCACGCTCATTGATTGCAAGGCGGATTTCAGCCCTAAGAGTCGATTTCGCGGGTACGTAATACATTAGATAGGAATCGCCAACCCTGATATTGGAAACATGTTGTGCTTCGTACGAAAGTACAGGGTTATATTCGTAAATTTCAAAATCTCGCCCGTCAAAAGAGGCAGCAAAGCCTATGTTCTTATCGTTTCCATCGGTGCCGCTGAAGAACATTCGATAGAGAGTTCGTCCCGTACCCGATTGCGCAACTTTGACTTCGGGAGAACCAATTTCCAATTCATTCCAGCAGCTTAGGCTATTCCCGTTGCTGTCCACGCATCCGGTGGACGGACTTAAAAGCACACCCCAGCGCTCTAAGGAATCGCTGAGGATTTCTCCACCGGCAATCACATGAGTCCCTTCTTCTTCGGATTGGGCGGTGTAATAGAGCTTGATAGAGCCCGGCTCTACAATCACCGAAGGCGAGCTCAAACCGCCCGCTTCATAGTCTTCCTGAGGTTCAGCGATTGGAGTGGAGCGCCAGATAAAAGGGCCCTCGGGAGGTCCGTCGGCTAGGTAGATGGCACCGAGTTCACCGCTGGAGGCGGCCAATACACATTGGTTGTCCAGGCAACTGATGGCCACTGTACTCTGGACGTTTGGTACTGTTTCTGGAGTTACGGCAACCAGAACGCCTTCGCCAAAGGTGCGGCCCTCGTCTTCCGATATAAATAAAAAGAGAGCGTCCGCATTGTTTGTGTCTTTTCCTGAGACATAGAGGTGAACTTTAGAATCGATGAGTAAAGCAGTGGGGTCGCTGAAGGAATCGGTTCCCGCTGAGGGCGAGGAAAGAGAAAGAGGGCTTCCTACGTATTCGTATTCACCGATGCCCCGATTGGGTAGGTTTTCACCGCCGCCTTCTTTGCCCCCGAGTTGGGCACAAGCTCCGAGACAAAGCATCAGAGTCAGGAACGGGTATAGTTGTTGTGCCCGATTCAAAACTGAACTCCTAAAGTAAGAGACGTACCAAGAATCACGCCATGGATCTGATAATCACCCACAGGGTCTGCAGGATTGTCTTTGTTATAATCTCGAGGCTCCAGCCAGATAGCTTGAAAAACCCAATCGATTTCCAAGGGAAGTTCTAAGATGGGCTTTAAGTCCAAAAGCTCCAATCCCAGGCCGATGCTGGTTCCGTGTTTATTGCTGTCGGTGTAGTTGGTGATTGCATTTTGGTCAGGGGCCGGCGTGGGTTCATAGAAATACCCCGCTCTTGATAGAAGCCTGATGGAATCACTTTTCATGATTTCGTTTTCGAGTCCCAGCCGGGCGACGAGGATATCGTGAAAATCAGGTTCTATGATGTCTTCCACTGCCGGAACGGGAAAGCCGCCTTCGTCGGACTCTTCTTCGATTCGCTCGAGATCGATGGAGATAACCGATGCAGTCGCTTTGAACTTACTCCACTGAAGCCAGCTGAGATCGGCGGTGATAAGCCAAGTGTCCTCTCGGTACTGGAAGCCTAGACTGACTTGCCTAGGAGAGAAGAGGTTGGTGTTTAGCGAGGAGAGAATGAGATTGATTTTATTACCTGCGACTTCGGCATTGGCATCGACGGTCAAATCCAGGTCGAGTTCAAAACTGTCTCTGAAGGTTAAACCAAGAGAGATGGTGCGGTTGATGTCCCAGTGCATTGCAGCGGTTGGATAACGGACGGACTCAAAAGCAACGTCGATACCGCCAAATAAAGTATTCTCGTCGGGGTCGAGGCTGAATGTTCCATCTATATCGACCGTGCCTCGTGTATTGGTGAGATAGGTAAGCCCCGCTCCAACGCTCAGGCCTTCCATAGGTTCCCAGGCGGCACTGGTGATGATGACAATGCGCTGCGGACGATTGTCGAATAACGCAAACCGCGGTTGTCTTTGAGGCAGGGAGCGAATGCGGGTGAGACGGTCGTCTGGCATAAAAAAGCTAAGCGACACAGCCAGGGTATGTTCCAGGATATTTTTTGGGAGAGTAACACCGGCATAAATACCACTGACGCGGTCAACGCTTAAGTTGCCGTCGTTCATGGAAAGCTCCGGTTGAATATAAGTGTAACCAAGGTCCAGCCGCAGCCCAGGGATTTTAGTGAGAGCAGCGGGGTTGTAATAGTTTGCACTGGAGTCTTTGGCCGAGGCTGTACCTGCTCCGCCTAAGGATTTCACCCTAGGTCCTACACCAAAAGCATCGAATGGATTCGCCAAAGCGAGACCCGGCAGAAGCAGGGTGATGAGTAAGGGCAATAATTTCATTAAAACGCGATTCCCAGATCTGCGGACCAGACGGTAATCAGGCCTTCATGAGAAATAGACGGAAAGCCCGGGTTGTTCTCAAGTTCGTCTGCCCGATCTACACTCTTGTTGTGGGTTCGATGCTCAAGCATGTGAAATTGCCCGGCGAAGTCGAGGGTGAAATCGCCGTATTGAACGCCTATACCGCCTGTAATGAGATGCCGGTTATTGGAGAGGTAATTGTGAAAGCCTGTCTGTTCTGGGACAGGTGTTGGCTCATAGCTGTATCCTAACCTGGGCTCAATAAGCCATTCCTCTGCGGCCCAGTGCATTTCCAGACCCAATCGGGGAACAATTGTATCTTTGAAGCCTGGACTTGGTTGAGCCGGGTAGTCGTCAGGGATAGCAAAGTACTCAATTGGGTTTTCAAATTGAGACCATCCCCTGTAAGTGACTGCGGCTGAAAAAGTGATGAGCTCAATACCTTGATATGACACTTCAAACGAGGCGCGTTGAGGGTCGTATTGTGCGACGCCGGCGATATTCAGTGCCAAAGAATAATCAATGCCGGCGATAGGGACCGTTGCGGTCACCGGGATTTTATAACGGGCTAAAGATTCATTGCGCCAAGTCAATGCGAAATTCAGGTTGGCCCATGGCCCCAGCAAGATACCCACCACCGGGGAAATATGAGTCTTAAGAGAGTTTTGGACTTGGGCGGAAATAGTGCCGGTTGAATTGGGCTGGGCATCAATGTTGCCATCAAGGGTTGCAAGAACAAGTGCTCCAAAGCCCAATGAGACTTTGTCTATCACATTAACGCCCATAGACAGTTGAACACTCAGGGTCTGAGCGCGTGCTTCCAGCAAAGGAAAGGACGGGGTGGAGGGTTGCGATGCATCTGCCAATAAAAGGGCCCCTTGGGGTAGAACAAATCCAAAACCGAGGCTGAGTCTATCTTGAAGGACTCCGCCAAAGGGTAAAGGAATTCCAAATCCAAAAACCAATGCAGGGTTGTGATCGGTAAATTGTTTGTTTCCAGTCAGGTCAGGCGTTGTCATTTTAAGGTTGAATGCGGCGTATTGATAGCCCACCGAAAAACTTGGCGCTTTGGCCAATGCCAGTGCTGCTGGGTTGTAATAGGCTGCGGCGTGACCTCGGGCTGTCGTGGCAATCGCCCCACCCATAGCCAAACCCCGAGACCCGTATCCAAAAAGGTCCACTGTGCTGGCATGGGCGGATATCGGCATTTGCGTAATCAGCCAGATCCCCACGACCAGTAGTTTTAAGATCCGTTTTGGTTGCATTCCTCTGCTTTCAACTGCAATTGCTTGTGAAGCTTTGTTAAAGATTCCTGCATGCATGAGGCGGAAGCAAGAGGTTTTTATGTTGCGTCGATGCGTGAACCTGAGGCTGTTTCGCGGGCTGGTTGAAGTCCGAGCTTGGTGTATTCTTCGGGCGCAAGCTGGTGGATATAGTCCCTGGCAAATTGCGTTTTCAGAGATGTAATAAATTCAGCGCCGAGCATGACGGCAATGCCGCCCACCACATCTCGTAGACCTTGAAAAAGAAGCATATCCTCGACCTCACCGGAACTCAGCTTGGCTAAATCCTCCCCAAAATAGACCCCTTCGAAAACTGCAGCTGCGGCAACCCCCGGCCAACCACCAGCAAACATACCCAACAAAAGTGCGCCTACGGGCACTGCCAGTCGAATTGCACCACCTATGGTTTGGAGAGCGCCGCCGAGCATGGTCATGAGGGATTGCTTCATGCCTTCTTCTGCAATGGCTCGAACAATGATTTTCTTAGAATGGAGGACAATATGGTCACCGGCTAAACGAGGTGTATCCA
>CAZZDT010000419.1:0-4367 GCA_964652435.1 uncultured Bdellovibrionales bacterium | reverse complement strand
CAAAAGGTTTCCCGAACTTTTGGACCACCTCTCTTATATGCTGACGCATGGAGCTGAGGGTGACCGTCCGGGAATGATTTATTTTCGCCGGGCCCAAATTTTACGGGATGAACTGAATGAGGCAGCCCAAGCAAGAAATGACTGGGAGTCGCTTTTAGAACTTGAACCTGAGCATATTGAGGCGCTCGAGTCGTTGGCAGAACTGCTTTTTGAATCCAAGGAATTCGATGCTTGGACGAAGCTTATGCTTCGACGTTTGGCACTGCCGGACGAGCAATACTGTGAACGTAAGCTTGAACTCATAAAAGTATTGGGTGGTGAGCTAGAGCGTAACGACGAAGCCAATGCCCATAGCGATAGCCTTCTTGATGATGTCCGAATGAGTTGGCAACAGCTCTCAGAGTTAGCGACCATCAGTTTGGAACAAGGCCGTGCGGGGCAAGCAGTTGAGGCTTTAAGCGAGGCGGTAAACCGGTGTTCTGAAGTGGGAGAGAGAGCGGGTCTTCTTTATCGAATTGTCGGCATTGAAAACGATGTACTTAAGCAGCCAACCAACGCCATTTGGGCTTGGGAAAAATTGTGGGCTGAAGATAAAACAGACCTCAAGGCTTATGAGGCTCTTGCTCAACTCTATCGTCAGGAAGAACGATGGACCGACTTAGTCGAGTTACATGAAGAGGCTCTACCAGGATTGGATGAGAGAGCAACGGTTGATGCGCTGCAGGCAATTCTAGAGATTCAATCGATCCATCTAGAGATGCCGGAACGTGCGTTTATGACTGCGGGACGATTGTATCGTTTAAAGCCAGAAGACATCGATGCAGCGCAAAGCTTGATTGATTTAGGAGGCTCTTTAGGTTGCGTGGATGAGGCTGTAGCGATCTTAGAAGATCAGCTTGATGACATTCGAGACAGCCGAATTAGATTGAGTCGCTTACTTCAGCTTGGTGATTTGTATCACCGTAGACTTAAAGATTTAGACGAAGCAGAGGGTGCATTTGAGCGGTCTCTCGAAATTGATCCCGAGTGCGGCGAGGCCCTTGATGGTTTGCTACGGGTTGCCATCGATGATGAAAGATTTGATAAGCAGTTGGCGGCGCTTGAACGCAAGCAGATCATTACCAAAATCCCAGAAGACAAAAAATCTATTCTGGTTGAAATGGGTCGTATCTGGGAAAATGAAATTGGTGATGCATCGCGAGCAGTTTCTATTTTTCAGAGGGTTTTAGAGCTTTTACCCGGTGATCCGGATGCGCTGGTAGCCTTGAGCCGTCTTTATGATGAGCTTGCAAACCATGAGGCTCTCGCCGAGGTCCTAGAGCAAAGAGTAGAGAAAGAAACGGAACTTGAGGCCGGCGTGGCGCTTCGTATGCGGCTGGCAAAGCTTTGGGCTGGCCCATTGGTGGACCCATCGGTATCGGTGCGCTGGCTCGACAGCCTTTTGATTCTTGACGGAGAGAACCGCGAAGCTTGGGAATTGCTGGAGCAAGAGCTTCGTAAAATTGATGGTAGGGATGGGTTACGGGACCTGTTTATTCATCAGTTGTCTGTTCTGGAAGCGCCGCCCGAGAAGGTTAAGGTTCTTCGTAAGCTATCGAGCGTCTACGCGGATCTCTTTGATAATTTAGAAGGCGCGGCTGACTGTTTGGAAGATGTGCTTCAGTTAGACCCCGATAATTTGGAGGTTGTGAACGAACTGGAGAGTTTGTTGCGAAAGCGCGAGGATTGGTCGCGACTGATTACCATCATGAGTCACCATCTGAAGTTGCTTTCAGATCCTGACGAGAAAGCGCAAGTTTATCTCGATATGGGTGAAGTTTATCACACTCATTTGGCTCGGGTAGATTTGGCGGAGCAAGCATATAATCAAGTTCGGGTGTTGAAGCCTGAAAGTCCTATTGCG
This sequence comes from uncultured Bdellovibrionales bacterium, assembly GCA_964652435.1. Lineage (GTDB taxonomy): Bacteria > Myxococcota > XYA12-FULL-58-9 > XYA12-FULL-58-9 > JABJBS01 > JABJBS01. Next base: position 2,464 of record CAZZDT010000419.1, on the reverse strand, counting down.
CTTCACGCCTTGGGACAATTGTATGAGCGGAGCGGTAATTGGTTTCAATCCTTGGATATGTTGGGCCAGGAAGCTGAGCTGACCACAGAACCCCAGGCGGCCTCCAAGTTATATCAGCGTATGGGCCGCATTGAAGAACAGATGCTGATGAACCGCGAGGGTGCGGCGGATGCCTATAGACGTGCCTTGGAGTTGGACCCTGAAGCAATTGTAGCCATTGAATCATTGAAGTCGATGGCCTCCGAGAGTGAGGACTGGGGCAGCTATATACGATATCTCAAAATGGAAATCGATGTTACTGAAGACGAGGAAGACCGTTTTGAGTTGCATGTGGAAGCTGCTGATTATTATGACCGCGTCGAAGAAGATGACCTGAAAGCCCTAGAGCAACTTGAACGAGCGATTGATATTGAGCCAGCTGATGTCGATTGCACCGCTAAATTGGCCGAGTACCATTTTCGCAATGAGAATTATGAAGCGTCGGGGCAGTACTATCGGCGTTTATTAAACTTAACGGACGGTTCAGCGACTCCGGCTGAGGTTTGTCACCGTAAATACCGTCTTGGTTATACCTACGAAAAGCTTGAAGACCTGGAGAATGCGTTGCGCCACTATCAGGAGGCGGTAAACGCTGACCCGTCTAATTTAGCGGCTCAAGAAGCGCTGGCTCAAATGCTCTTGAGCTTTGAGCAATACGAACAAGCGAAGGAAGTTTTTGATTGTATCATTGAGGAGCACAAGGACGAGCTAACCGCATCTGAGATTGTTGATATCCATTGGCAGCTGGGTGATTTAGAGTTGAGGGCAGGCCGACTGCCCAATGCGCGCAGTGGGTTCGAAAAAGCGTTGGAGCTGGATCCTAACCACGTCTTATCGCTGAAGGCTTTGGCTGGAATTGACGGTCAGATGGGTCAGTGGGACCTAGCTTATGAGCGCTTGGATAGATACAGCCGTCTGATTCCCTTGGACAGCCGGGAGCCTGTTTATTTGGAGATGGCGAAAATTGCTTCTGAGTATCTTGGTGACTCAGCCAAAGAGTTGGAACCCTTGGTACGGGGAGCGCGATTAGAGGGTGCATCTGCAGATTTACTGGAGAAGCTGGCCGACGTCTTACTGCGTCGTTCGGAATATCAGCAAGCAGGGGCTGTTTTGAAAAAGGCAGCAACTGCGTGCACAGACATACCACGTAAGGCCGGACTCTTGCATCGGTTGGGTCGGCTCTATGAGCAAGAGCTGGACAATGAGCCACTTGCTCTCAAAGCATATCATGTATCGCTGGACCTTGAGCCGACCAAGGTCGACGCATTTCAAGATATGGAACGCTTGTTGGTTAAACGGCAAGAGTGGAAGCTGCTCGAGGAATGTTATCGTGCCATGCTCGGACGTGCCCAAAACCTAACACCTAATTTTCGTTTGGTACTGTGGCGCAATCTCGCTGAATTATATGACCGAGCGTTACAGGATGTTGATAACGCGATTATGGCCTACGAAGTGGTTCGCCAAATGGATACTTCACGGGATGATGAAGCCCAACGACTCGCTGCACTTTATTTGAAGAGTCCAAAACATCGAGCAAAAGCAACCGAAATTGCCCACGAATTGTTTTCCAAGGGCGGCAACTACGTCGAAGAAGCACGTAAGCTAAAAGAGCTTTATCACGCTCAATCTCAATTTGATGGCGTGTTTATGTATTGCAACATCTTAGATGGGCTGGGGCAGGCCACCGACGATGAGTACAAGATGTTGGCTCATCTAAAGCAAGGTGTGAGAGCGTGGCCTCAACGTGCATTGGGTGAGGATGGTTGGCAGACGATTCTTTTAGAGGATTTGCAGAGTCCGGTGGGTATCTTGGCTGCTGAGTTAGCCAGATTAGCGCCTGATGCTTTTACCCAAGCGCCGAAGAAATTGGGTCTGAAAAAGAAAGATTTTGTATCTTTAGACAGTGAACTTTATCTGGCGGGAATTCTTCGTCGTGTTCACGGTACCTTGGGACTCTCGGCTCCTGGTTTATGCATTCGTAAAGGATCCATGGAGCCGCCACATTTAGCGCCTTCAAGTCCACCTGCTTTGGTGATTGGGCAAAACAATGCAATGACTCAATCGGTTGATGCTGCCATGACGCGATTTCTCTTAGCGTATCAATTGTCGTTCGTTAGACCGGAACTCTTTTTGACGGGACTCTACCCGGGAGAGCAACTGCGTGAACTCTTGATGGGGTTGTGTGTGGTGTACAATCGCTCACTTCAGGGTTCTGAGCATGCTGGTGTAAACCGATGGGCCTCGCACTTTGAGAAGATACCGGGCGAGGTACTCAGGGCTCTCCAAGATCCTGCTCGGCGGGCTTACAATCACCTTCTCAATCCGGAAGGAGCTGCTCGGCTGGCTCGAGCGGCTCATTTGAGTGCGGCTCGAGCGGGATTGATTATGGCGGGAGAGTTGGCGCCATCGCTTCGCGGACTGCAAC
>CAZZDT010000418.1:0-4370 GCA_964652435.1 uncultured Bdellovibrionales bacterium | reverse complement strand
CCACTCAGAGCCGCTGCAGTGCCTGTTGGCTTCATCTTCCTTTATGCTTGTGCGCTGATATCTCACGGGCGCCCACCGAGACACGTGTTAAAGTTGTATTGCATTGTGGGGAGTTGCGACGACCCAGCAACACAGGACATTTATTACCGCTGGCGTTAGAGCAAGCATGTTGTGTGGTTCGGGGAGAGCCCGAAACGCCGCGGCTTGATGCAATGGGGCTCTTGGATACTGACCGGCGCAATGTTTTGCTTTACCCTGATCCGAATGCGGCGGTACTCAATCCTGAGTTTATGGAAAAGGATGGCCGGCCCATCACTTTGATTGTTCCGGATGGAAGTTGGAGACAGTCTCGGCGAATGTTCTGTCGTGATTTGGGACAACTTCCTGTTGAACGTGTTTGTCTGCCAGTAGGCTCACCCAGCACTTACGGGTTGCGCAGCCAAACGGACCCGTCTCACTGCTCTACTTTGGAAGCGGTGGCAAGGGCTTTGGGAGCTGTTGAGTCAGATGAAATCCAAATGCACCTAGAACGACTGATGGCGCTTTTTGTGGAGCGGGCAAGTGAAGGTCGTTACGGTGACGCCTATTCGGGGAAACTTGAGAGGCCCATGAAAGTACTGCCAGAGTTTTCTAAGTTGTAAACTTAATGCGCTTTGCGGCGACGCATTCAGGACCCGTTTCGGCAATTGCTTTGACGAGATGACCCATCTTATGTTTTTCGGGAATGATTTCTGGCTGCAGGCCTTGTCTTTTGATGGCCGCTTCGGTGACCGGGCCAATGGCTGCGATGACCACACGTTGCATGGCCTCACGTAGAGACGCTTCTTGTCCGATCTCCCGTGCGACGTGCATGAGGTTCGATATCTGGTGGCTACTGGTGAAAGTGGTGATGTCTATCTCTCCTTTGATGATGGAGCCGATAGCATTTTTGAGAGGCTGGGTATCGGTGGGCAATTGCCAACCATAAATCGGGATAGGATGGATATTGGAGCTGCGGGTGCCAAGAGCATCCAGGAATGCTTGGTTACGTGCTCCGTACTCTTGAACATGAATGGTTTTGCCTTCAATGGGCCATTGGGCATCTAGGAGTTCAATAACGTCTTGCCATGTGTTGGGCGCGTTCGCTACGAGTGTCGGTTTAAGTTGATAGGTTTTGAGTGTAGCAACTGGTTTGGGGCCCCGTGATATAATGGTGGTGCGGGAAAGAACCTCTAAGATTTCGTTTCGGTCCCATTTGCTGGCCATCGCTTCAATTAAAATTTTCGTTCCCACACCGGTCATCACAATCAAGCATTCGCATCCGCCGTTTAGGAGCACTTCACCGAATGCAATTGCGTCGGTATTGGCTTCATAGGGAACTTCTTGCAGGCTCGGGGCTTGAAAGGGGATGGCACCCCGTTTTTCAAGCAGTTTGGCCATGTTGGAGCTGTGGCGGCTCTCGAAACTGGCGATTTTTAGGCCCGTTAATGGTTTGGATGAATCTGTTGGCATCATAATCCGTTCATAGAAGCCATAGGAGAAGTGTGTCAACGGTGATTGTATTGAAGAAAGGCACCTATTGCGCGAGGGAGCCGCAAAGAGGACAATACTGTTAACGGGAGAACGAGACTGGAATTAGATCCTTTATATGGTGCCATGGCGGTGGTGCTCTTATTGGCCCTTTGGCTTGCCATTTTGAGATTGCGCCGAAGAAACCGAGAGGGCAAAGCGACGGAGGCCGAGCGTCGTTTCGAGGATGCGTTACGGCGTTTCAAGGTTGAGTTTGATGCCTTTAAGTTTGCTCCACAAAGTGCGGTCAAACTTCTTCTGAATCATGACCATGTGATCAGTCAAAAAATAGAAGAGCTGGTTCGAGACGGAAAAGGAACTCGAGAGGGGCTTCGCTTAGCCGCGCACCGGTACATTGAGGAGATTGTCCCGTTTTTTAAACCCTTGGTTTATTATCGACTGGGTTATTGGATAGCGCATACCTTTCTTAATTTTCTCTATCGAATTGAATACAGCGAGGAAGAACTCTTAAGGGTTAAGAAGGCCTGTCGAGATAAGCAGGCATGTGTGGTTTATATTTTGAACCACCGGTCAAACGTTGACTTTGTTGTTGCGCCTTATGTGCTGCGTGACAACGTCGCGCTGTCTTTCGCAGTGGGCGAATGGGCTCGGGTTTGGCCATTGGAATATGTGTTTAAGAGTTTTGGGTCTTATTTCTTAAGGCGTGGATGCCGCGATGAACTCTATCACACTGTTTTGCGTCGCTACGTTCAGGTCGTTACGAAGAATGAGGTCACTCAGGCGATGTTTCCCGAGGGCGGGCTAAGCCGCGATGGATATTTGAGAGCCCCGAAGATTGGCCTTCTCGATTCGATGCTTTGTTCTAAAGAGGACCGCTCATTTACGCGAGATTTACTTTTTGTTCCTGTGGGCATTAATTATGACCGTGTTCTCGAAGACCGGGTGCTTGTAGGCGAGAGTGATGACAAACCCAAAACAACCAAGCTGGGCATGTTGAAAAGAACGCTTTCCATAATCTTTGGCAATGCCATGAAATTCTCGAAGCGTCAGATTCGCAAAAACGGACATGCTACTGTTCATTTTGGTGAGCCCATCTCGTTTGATGAATGGCACGGTGAGCGTGGTGTTGATATTTTTACATTAGAAAAGAAGCAGCGCCGAGGGCATGTGGCTCAATTTTGCGAAAAGGTGATGAATGAAGTGGGGCTTCTGATCCCTGTCACGCCGGTTTGCTTGGTTTGTGATGTTTTGGTTAGAGAGCCGGTCATCACCTTGGAGGCATTAACCAGTGCTGTGGAAAAAGGAATTGAAGAGTTCCGTGAATTAGGTGCCATTGTTGTGGCAGAAGAAAAGGGTGCCGAATGGATGGTGGAAGGTGCTCTACTTAGATTGGGATTACGTCATGTGATTCTGCAACAAGGGCAAGCCGTCAGAGTGAACCCTGACGATGCCCGAATTGTTGCTTACTATGCCAACTCGGTAGCGCATTACCGAAAGGGTGGCATTCCCACGGTTGAAAAACCGAACTACGTGTAAGTCTATCGGCCTTCTAGGCTTTCAAGCTCAGCCAAGTAGAAGTCTCTGTTCTCACCTTCCGGTAGGCTATCAACCATCTCAAGATAATTGTCGAGAAGTTGCTCACGCTCTGAATTGGATACCGAGGTCTCAATTTGATGAGCCAGTTCGCTTAACGTTGAGGTAGGTACAAAGCTGACGGTGCTATCTTCTTGCCTTTCGGCCACGATTTCTAAGCCTGCTCCCTCTATGGCCGGTGCTACCAATTCAGCGGCAAGTGTGGCCGAAGTAGGGCTGATGACATCCATTGCATGACCGGTCATACCGGGTTGCTCTTTCAGTTCTGTTGCTGCAAATACGAGTGCTACGACGAGCGCTCCAAAAACGACGTGTTGAATGCCTAGGCCTGAGTTGTCCATCTGTGTCCCCCTGGTAACTCTGGTTTTCTGTTATAATTTAAAGCTAACACAGGGATTTGAACCCGTCTTTGTCTGTGGGGATATGCTCGCGTAGGGGAATAGGTGCTTAGAGGATCTGATGTGGGACAAAAGACTCCACTACTGCTGCAATAAGCAGTAAGACCAATCCTGCAAAAATCCCCTGAAGGCAGGGTTTTAGATAACTTAAAAAATTGGTGGGATTTGTTTGTTGCCACAAAATTGATTTTGAGAGTTTGATCGCGCTCAAAGAAACACAAATATAGCTTAGTGCCTCGAGGCCCAAGTGAGGCAAAATAGCAATCGCTGTTTTCAGAGCAATGACTAAAGTCGCCGCCAGTGTCGCATCTTGCGAGTAGTGCATGGTCAGAGAAGCGAGGCTGAGACCCCAGACGCATGCGTTCCAGGAAAGAATCAAAACCGCCGCGTAACCTCGGTACAAAAACGAGAGGATGAAGACGGTAAGCAGTACGCCGCTGTTGTGTTGAAAGGTTAGTACCCAGTCGATGGGGACCAAACCCTGAATGGCCGCTGGGATGATGCCTGCAGCTTCCATGATCAGTCCATAGGATTGAAAAAGCTGCTCAGAAGTTGTGGTCATGGTGACGGCCACAAATGCCCAGAGAAGGCCAGTAAAGAGCGCAAGGATATCAATGGCTTCGTTCTTAAAGTCGATGTCAGCCAAGACAACGTTAAATCGCGTGGTAAGAGCTGCCGAGAATAGAAAAATTGCAATAAGTCCGCTCTCGGCGGTTCCAATCAGACGCGGAATCAAGGCGATGGTAATGAGCGCAACCAGAAAACTCTCAAGCGTAAGCTGAAAGTGGCGTCCCCACCAGTGAGGCTTGAGTGGTGAAAGAAATGCGTGGGATAGGAAAGTTGTTTCCCGCTTCACCAAAACCGAGAGGC
>CAZZDT010000417.1:0-4391 GCA_964652435.1 uncultured Bdellovibrionales bacterium | reverse complement strand
AATACACAAAAACCACTAATTTTTCGATCCTTTTTTATCAAAATTGCAGTTTAAGGCGCTGAAGGGGCTTTTGCGCGGGGATCCCGGTTGTCCTAAAGGCATGCGGTGCTTACTGTCATGCGCGTTGGGCTGTGCGCCCGATTCTTTTTTAGGGTTTTCCAGGCATTTTCGCCGACTTATGAGGAGTAACACATGAAATTCACCCCCTTGAATGACCGCATTTTAGTCAAAAGAAGCGACTCGGAGCAAACCACCAAAAGTGGCATCATCATTCCCGATAACGCACAAGAAAAACCCATGCAGGGAATCGTTAAGGCCGTGGGGCCCGGAAAAAGTGCTGACGATGGCAGCTTGCGACCGCTTTTGGTTCAAGAAGGCAACACCGTTTTATTCCGTAAGTACGCAGGTACGGACGTGAAAATCGAAGGCGAAGAACACTTGATCATGCGCGAAGATGAAATCTTGGCCATTGTCGAAGAATAATTTTTAAAATTTAGGAGCAAACCACCATGGCAAAAGAAATCCATTTTTCACAAAACGCGCGTTCCGAAATCGCACTCGGGGTCGATACACTGGCCAATACGGTTAAAGTCACCCTCGGGCCTAAAGGGCGTAACGTAATCATCAATAAAAGCTGGGGAGCCCCCACCGTCACCAAAGACGGGGTCACCGTGGCAAAAGAAATCGAGTTATCCGATCGCTTTGAAAACATGGGCGCTCAAATGGTCAAAGAAGTGGCTTCAAAAACTTCTGATCGTGCAGGCGATGGCACCACCACGGCAACGGTTTTAGCGCAAGCCATCTATAACGAAGGCAGCAAGCTGGTCGCGGCCGGCCACAACCCCATGGATCTCAAACGAGGCATCGACTTGGCCGTTGGTAAAGTCACTGCGTCTCTCGAAGACCTTTCCAACCCCATCGCTGATCACAAAGAAATCGCCCAAATTGGCACCATTTCCGCCAATGGTGATGCTGAAATCGGTAACATCCTGGCCGAGGCCATGGAAAAAGTGGGCAAAGAAGGCGTCATTACTGTGGAAGAAGCCAAAGGCTTAGAAACCACCTTATCTGTGGTTGAAGGCATGCAGTTCGACCGTGGTTACTTGTCCCCTTACTTCGTCACTGACAATGAGCGCATGGTGGCCAACCTCGAAAATCCTTTCGTGCTCATCTACGAAAAGAAAATCGGCGCCATGAAAGATTTGTTGCCAGTGCTCGAAGCCACCGCACAAACCGGTCGACCTCTGTTGATCATCGCTGAAGACATTGAAGGCGAAGCATTGGCTACATTGGTGGTCAACAAGCTGCGTGGCATTCTGAATGTGGCCGCAGTGAAAGCCCCAGGTTTCGGTGATCGCCGCAAAGCCATGCTTCAGGACATTGCGACCCTCACCGGAGGCCAATACATTTCTGAAGACGCGGGATGGAAGCTCGAAAACATTATCGACCCCCAATCCCCGAACCCATTGGGTGCATTGGGCCAAGCCAAAACCATCACCATCGATAAGGATAACACCACCATCGTAGATGGCGCTGGCCAAGAATCAGACATTCAAACCCGAGTGGATTTGATTCGTGCCCAAATCGCTGACACCACTTCCGATTATGATCGCGAAAAATTGGAAGAGCGTTTGGCGAAACTCATCGGTGGCGTGGCCGTCATCAATGTGGGTGCAGCCACAGAAGCCGAAATGAAGGAAAAGAAAGGCCGCGTGGAAGATGCATTGCATGCCACCCGTGCCGCAGTTGAAGAAGGCGTCGTTGCCGGTGGTGGGGTTGCATTGCTCCGCGCTGCGCAGAACGCCAACCTCGATACCCTTGAGGGCATCAACAACGAACAAACGGCTGGGGTTAAGCTTTTGGCTGCCGCCCTCGAAGCGCCGCTCCGCCAAATCGCTGAAAATGCGGGCTGGGAAGGCTCCGTCGTGGCCAATAAGGTCCGAGAAGGCGAAGGCAACTTTGGTTTCAATGCACGCACTGAAGTGTATGAGGACCTCGCTGCCGCTGGCGTGATCGATCCCACCAAAGTGACTCGAACCGCGCTTCGCAATGCGGCCTCAGTGAGCGGGCTGCTGCTCACCACCGAAGCCATGATCGCTGAGAAGCCAGAGGAAAGCACCGGCACTGCTGCTGGTCCAGAAATGGATTACTAAGCTTCTCACGCACCATCACTGGTTCGACCCAAAGCGCCTTTCTTGTGAAGGCGCTTTTTTTGTGTCAAAATACGGCCCGAGAGGACCACATGCGTTATCTATTTTTGACTTTATCGTTGCTGATGTTTTTGGGCGGGTGCGCCCCGCAGCAGCTCTATCAACGCCGCGACCTCCAAGAAGCCCTGCTGAAGCACCACCAGAATTTTCGCTGGGGGAGAATTACCCAAGCCTCCACCCTGGTACAACCGAAGTTACAACAGGATTTTGTACAAAGCTGGATGGAACGCTTCCATGAGCTGGAGCTTCACAACGTTGAAGTCTTGGGAATGGCCGAGCAATCGGGCGGCGATGTGGTGGAAGTTTCGGTGCGCTTGCAATGGATCAACCATCAAACCATGAACGTCAAAAGCCGTTTACTTACCGAGATATGGGTTCGAACACCCGACGGCTGGCAATTGGCCGCCCCAATTTTCCCTCGAGATTTATTCGCACAGCCACAACGGGAAATAGGTTTAAGCGGAACTTGAGGGTCCGTTGGGGGCGTCCTCTAGATTGGGTGTCGTGCCGCCAAAAACCATATCTGACTCGGAAGGCTTGGAGCGAATGACCCAAGTGGTGAGAATGCCCCACAAAATATAACCGGACATGAACACCAACAAACTCACCGAGGCCCGGGTCCACCAGCCCACCAAAACAATGCAGGAAAGCAGCGCGGTCAACATGGCCAATGAGGCGGGCTCGGGCTTAAAATCTTTGAAGGTTCGGTAGCGCACATTGCTCACCATCAAAAAGCTCAAAAAGAGCAGTTCAGCGATAACCCACTGCCGCTCTGTCACCGGTAACGTGCCCACTTCTTTATAGTGAACGATAATGGTGGTGACCAACACCCCTGCGGCCAACGGCACAGGCAAGCCGATGAAAAATCTGCTGTCGGCGCCTTGGGAGGAAAGCACGTTAAACCTGGCCAATCGAATGATGCCGCATCCTGCGAACACGAAAACAATAATGAGGCCCCAAAGATCCAAAGGCCAAAGCGCCCATTTGTAAATCAAAATGGCGGGGGCCACCCCAAAACTCACCGCGTCTGCGAGGGAGTCCATTTGCACCCCAAATTCACTTTGGGTTTTGGTCATCCGCGCCACCCGGCCGTCGAAGGAGTCAAGAAAGCCCGCGACAAAAATAGCCAAGGCGGCCTGATAAAGATCGGAGTAGGCATCGCTGGTGACACACTGAGCAATGGCATACAAACCACACAGCACAGAGCCCAAAGTGAATGCATTGGGCAAAATGAAGAGGACTTTTTGGAGATTAAAAACCCTTTTGCGGCGCCGTTTATTTTTTCGGGAAAACGCGCTCATGAGCCATCTTCCTCTTCCAGCTCTTCGGTGTCCGGCACCGTATCTCGCGTCATGCCGCAAGCCGCCCAATCGTTATTCTCAATGGCCGCACAAGTGCATGTCTCTAAAGCGGTCGCGCACATTTCAGTATCGGCCAGTGATTCCTCGCGTTGTGAGCGCTGCAACTCTCGCTCTTGGCGACAAGCCAATTTACCGTTTGCCGTTGGCTCGCAGTCACAAATAGAATTGGTCAATTGCACGCAAGGATCACAAGCGGAGCCCATGATCACCCCAAGGCCACAGGTGAACACCAAGAGGGTGACCCAATGAAGCTTTGTCGCCGGCGCTGTGGGTGCGTTCGAAGTCATTTAATTCCTATCGTTTTCCTGCTCGACAAGCCCAGAAAAAATGAGCATGATTCGGAAGGCGTTTTATCATGCACTTCAACAAAACAAACCATTTTTACCTTCAGCACGCCCTGGGCATTCATCTGTGTCCCTTGCACCGGCCACAATTCGCATTTTTTGAGGGTGAAAACAACAAAGATGTGTTTGAAAACAACACCTTAGCTTCTGGTCCGGACATGCAGGACGGGCTGGTGAGCTGGCTGGCGCACCTTGGGAAAAGCCTGGATTGGATGCTGCCACCCGCCCAGCGCGATCACCCGCTGCTTCACCGCATCCGCGAAGGGCACGCCCAAAGACGCCGATTTGCTCGCCGCTTGGCCCAAAGCCCTCTGGCCCCCGAAAGCACATGGCGGCTGGCCCATACGCTGCAAAACCATTTCCACACCACCGAGCGTTGGGCCATTTTGGATGACGATCACCACCTGGCTTGGACCCTTCGCCAAAATCATGTTGAAGCCCATGGCTTTGTGGTGGAGACCTCGCGAGAACAAGCG
>CAZZDT010000416.1:0-4391 GCA_964652435.1 uncultured Bdellovibrionales bacterium | reverse complement strand
CACACGCTGGTTACAAGAATGGGTGGTCGGAAGTTATCATAAACTGATGCCACCTGAAGAAGGCGAACGTACTGTTCGACTGCGAAATTAAATATGACAAACATTTTATTGTTCGTGAGCATGCTGACCTTTGGGACCGGCGTGGACCCAGTTGTTGGCTCAACTTTAGATGCAAAAGAGCGAGATGCTTCTCCCTCGGGTCGGCATTTGGGAAGTTTAGCTGATCTTTATTTTGTAGAGTGGGTAAATTTGCAAACGGCCGGTGGTGGTCTCGCGCGGTTTGACCCCATGTACCTTAGTTCTCATGGTCATGCTTGGAATCAACTTGAGACATCGGTTTACGGTTTGGATTTAACCGATGGTGTTGGTCCGGGCTTTTTAGTGAATCTTCCTTTTCATGCTTGGACTGCCATGCACTATCGCCCGATATGGTCGGCCAGGCCTTCGCTCGCCTTGGATTTACCCGTTCGGGATATGGGCAGTTCATATCGCTTTGAAGCTCGGGGTGGCTTGCCAGTCGATGGTCCGCTTTTTTTGCCGCCATCGATGATGGATCGAGAACCGGCCACAGTGAAAGGCGTGAATCCGGTGCGTCGTGAATTGAGTCAGGCCTTGGAAATCAACGGTCAGTACCGGCTTGATTCTGATTCATGGGATGGATTTGTTGCTCTCGATTACGCAGAGCATGACCATCGATACCCGACTTTATTAAGTGTGGAAGATGGCTCTTTGCTCCGGGATGATGCGCGAAGTCTGCAGGCTTTGGTGGGTGCGGCCGGAGATGTAGCGGGCCAAGCCGTTGAAAGTTTTGTGGCACTTGAATGGAGCGAGCGAAGTCATGATGGGGCTCAGTTTCGTTTGCCTGAGTGGTTAACCCATCAAAAAGATGAGCTGGGAGTTCTCACCGCGCTTAAAATTCCGGGGCAATTTGCCAACGGTACCAAATGGTCTTGGGCTTTTGGTGCAGGGTACAAGCAAACAACGCGAGATGGACGCAACGATGGAGTGATTGTTTCCGACATCGAGAATGAGTGGATGTGGCAGGCCAGGCCAAAAACGGCTGATGATGTTCGGCAGTTAAAGTTTTCCACCCGATTTGAATCTGAATTGCCGCGATTTGAGGACCTACCGGCGTGGGTTGGCCCTATGGAAGTATCACTGAGTGGTAGTCATATCGGAATCGATACTCAAACTGAGTTGGCCGATACCATTGTTGCTCAGACTTATGAGCGTGGCCAATCGGTTTGGGGAGAGGCCGTTGGGGTTTCGCTTATCCACTATCAGGGTGATTCTCATATCCGTGAATCGGTACTGCATGGCCGTTTGGAATCTAAGGTTCGTTTTGATTTTGGTGAACTTTGGCTTGATGGGGTGGCAGCCCTGGATGCTTCAAGAGGAGCGGCCGGAGCAGGTAAGCTCATTGGTCATATTGGTGATGCGGCCGGCTTAGCCATGAATTGGCAGGCAACGGATGACACGAGAATTTGGTTGTTGGTTCGCCGAGAGCCCTTACGCATCGCTCACAGTGCTTTGTCTTTTGCCAATACTGCGCGGCCCTCTGGATTGCGCTCCGAATGGCTCGATGATGGTGATGGCATACCAACGCTGGATGAAGCAGGAGCCGTTATAAACAGCACTGGCGGCGCTTATCACCGGGTGGATGATGACCTGGCTAGGCCTATGGATCAGACCTTTGCAATCGGCACTCAAATTAAGTCCCTGGGTGCATATGACTTCACGATTTCAGGCACGGCGCATTGGCTCTTGAATCGATATACGGTTCGCTATGCCCCAGAGGGTGAGCCAAGCTACACGCCGACGACGGTGGCCGATCCTGGAGGAGATGGTCTAGGGGAAACCAAAGTTGAAGGTGGTGGGCAGCTTTTGACCGCTTACAATCGAAATCCTGGAGGCGAGGGCGAAGAGCTTTACATGCTCACCAATGCAAGCCGGGCAGATTTATTTTTAGGTTTTGCGCTCGAATTTAAAATGCATCGGGACTCGTGGTGGTTTGTGGACTTTGCTGGGGCGGCTTACATGTCCATGGGCTCAGCACCCTTTGGGATGTTTCCGGATCGAAACGACCCGGGCATTGTGCACGAGTCAAGCGCAGATCCAAATGCTCGTTTAAGCAAGCGGGGCCGATACGACCCTTGCCGTGCATTCGCAGCGCATCTTTATATGGGCTTTGTTCCTCTCGAGGATTTAGAGTTGGTATCCATCATTCGTTACCGAGATGGTCAGCCTATGACGCGCTATTTGATTGCGGATTTGGCACAAGGTCCTACTCCTTTGATGGCCGTTGCCCGAGGTGAGCCCATGCCGCGACACACCTTTCATATGACGTGGGATGTTCGGGTCGCTTACGAGTTGATGATTGCTCAGACGCAGCTCAAGGTTAGTCTAGATATCTATAACCTACTTGGCTCTTCTACGGAGATATTGGAGTACAACCTGACAGGAGACGAATTTAGGCGCTCTCTTGAGATGGTTCCCAATCGAGCAGTCAGCCTAGCCTTGGAGTTAACTTGGTAGCTTAGTAGCGAACTGAGAGACGCAGGAAGATGTCGTTGTGCGTGTAAGTTGGACTTTCGGTTGTTCCGGTAAGCGTGTAGCTCGTTACCAATGTTTCAACCTTGTCAACTAGAGCAATAACGAACCAGTCAGTGATTGCGACAGAAGCAACTGCTTCGGCTCGGATCATCACATCGTTTCTGTCCTGATCATCGGTGGTGCCATCATCGGCTGCGAGTTTACCGTAGCTCAGCATGCTTACTGAACCTTTGACGGCAAAACCCCAACGTCTACCCAGGGTAGCTTTGCTCTCTAAGTAGAAGTTGTTGTCGAGCATGTACTTGTAAATAGCTGCGCCACTTAACGTTCGATTGAAGCCCGCTGAAATCTTGATGGTTTCAGATTGTTTGTACTGAAGATCAACCTGTCCGAGAAAACCGCCTGGATTGGTCTCGTCTGTTAAGAGGTTGTCCGCCCCTAGAAGGGACTGGCCGTACCCTGCGCGCAGAATCAATCCTAATTTTTCAGTGATTCGACCGGTCAGACCTGTGTAGACGCTGATGACGGGAATATCTCTGTTGGAAACGTCTTCGCCACCAATCGATGTTGCTTCATCGCTGAGGTACATCAAAGTATCGAATTTCGTTTCGAGGAAGGTTGCTGTTTTCGGAAGGAACTTCCACAGTGTTTTGAAGTTCACGCCATGCCGATGGGTGGATAAAGCTTTATTCTCTTCAGTATAGAGGTCGATGCTTGGGGTGTAATCCAAGCTGATTTTCAGCGCGCCTCCACCAGGAGTGAAATCGACACCGAGCCCAGCGTTGACCATGTTGTGAATCAATCGTTGGTTGACGGTTGCGTTGCGTGGGTCTTCGTTATGGCTGAAGTCCAGCTTCAGGCGCATTGGCGCGCTGCCTTGCTTCAGAAACTTTCCGTCCAATGAAAGGTTTGCGTTCCAACGTGAAAGTTTGCTGCTGCCCGCGCCGTCTGCTTCGTCGTTCAGACCGAGGTAGTGCTTGTATTCACCGGCGGCGGTCAAGAAAAGCTCAGTTTTGTTGCCGGCGAGCTCTAGGTTTAAACCGGGACGAACGGTCAGAGCTAAATCGCTGACAGGGCTGTTGGTGGACCGGTTTGGGTTCGACACAAAACTGGAGTGCAAATCGAGAAATGGATGTACTCGCGCGTCGCCAATCAAGATGCCGTTATCACCAACAGAGCTGGCCCATGCTGTATTCGTATTTAAAGAGGTAGCTGCTGCGAAAATAGAAAGAACAACGCCTAAGTTCTTCAGCTGATTTTTAACCTCGTTGAAGGCGATTGCCATCACTTTATCCGCTCCTTCTGCACTATGCTCGTTTGCAACGTGCACATGAACAGTCGAGACTTGTATCACTCATCGGGCAACAGGCAAATTTGATTGCACCCAATGAAACTTAACATTCAGAAATGATTGGGCTTTCCTAAGTGGAAAGCTCAATTCGGTCAACCCTTTAGGCAGAAATATATGCCTTCAGTATTTACCTTCCATCAACCTGCTTTATGCACTTTGTCAAATTTCTGAGTTCCATGCCAGAACTACGTAACTTCAATTGGCTGAAAGCGTGATTGCTTTAAGCGCAATAAATGTAACAAGATCACCTACTAGGATGCGGGTGTAGGAGAATGTTCCAGCTATTTAAGAGCTTCGAAGACGCTCTGAGCCAGACTTTTACCCAGGACCGCCTCAAGGTCTGCGACTGATGCGGCTTGGATTCGCTTGAGTGAGCCGAAATGCTTGAGCAGGGCTTTTTTGCGGGCTGGCCCGATGCCGGGAACACCGTCGAGCTGAGAGCGGCTGGAGGCTTTGCGCTGGCGTTTGCGCTGTAATGTAACGGCAA
>CAZZDT010000415.1:0-4393 GCA_964652435.1 uncultured Bdellovibrionales bacterium | reverse complement strand
GTTTTCGGCCCGACCCTAGAATTAATTCGCCCAGATGTAGGCCTATGTCGCTGCTACCTCCTATAATCAAAAAGGATTGCTCACTTGGATTTGTTGTTTTTTCTTCAAAATTTGACACTGTTGAAAATAACACATCAAAGAGAATTTGAAAAATCTCTCGATTACGGGAAGCTCAGAGGATCAGTGTCGAATATAATTGTGTCATCTGTTTCGAGATATGTGAGATCTCTTGGTAGACTTGGGTCTCACAGCGATTGATGAGTTACCCGAGGCAATCGTGAAAATTTTAGTCTTTGTCGCTAGGCAAGAAGTTCAGGTAAGACAGCCGTACTGTTGCCAAAGGAATCGACGGGTAAGCCACCTTGTTGAAGCAAAGTTAGCCATAGATTACCCAGTGGGGTATCTTCCTTCGGCAGAACTACGCTATGCCCAAGCTTGATGTTTTTCCCGCCCTTGCCGGTAATAATGGCCGGGACATCCTTGATCATATGACCGTGGCGTAGGTTGGTGCCCCAACTCAATATCGTATGGTCGAAAAGGCTGGAACCATCGACTTCCTTGGTCCGCTTAAGGATATCGATGAACTTGGCCAGCATCTCTGTGCATTTCTTATCCCGCAAACGGTTGGCATCGGTACGAGTTGGTGATCCTTTGTAATGGCTTAAAGCATGCGGGTCATAGTTCATGCCCATGCTCTTGATTACCGATGCAACAGGTTGCCGGTAGGACACCACCGAGGTTTGCTGTGTTTGCAAAGCCAAGGCGATCAGTTCGTAGGTCAGAAGGGTTTCGGCTTCGCCTTCGATTCCTTCTTCTGGAGGTTTGCGGTCGGCTTTGGGTTTTGGCTTCTCTGCCCATTGCGTATCCTTGACCAAACCTAATTCGACTTCCCTGATAGATTGGAAGTATTCGTTGAGTTTATCTTTATCGGTGGCGCTTATTTTCCGATCCAGAGACTTGGCGTCGGACAAAACAATATCGAGGATGCTACGTTTTTTGTTCAACCGATCAGTCCGTTGTTCAGCAGTCTCTT
Source organism: uncultured Bdellovibrionales bacterium (assembly GCA_964652435.1). Lineage (GTDB taxonomy): Bacteria > Myxococcota > XYA12-FULL-58-9 > XYA12-FULL-58-9 > JABJBS01 > JABJBS01. Next base: position 3,360 of record CAZZDT010000415.1, on the reverse strand, counting down.
CGACTTGCCCGAACAGGCGGGCATACAACTCAACCGGACCACGAGTGCCGGCAATCGGTTTGCCTGCCTCGTTCCAAGCTAGGGACATACCCTTGCCGTGACCTCCGGTGTTTTCCTCTTTGCTTGCTAATACGAGAGAGTTATACCGTTGATTTTTTCCGAGTTGCTTGCCCGCAAGAAGGTCGCATGAAATTGAATTGTGAAAGCGCTTACCGGGCGTACCAGTTACATTAGCACAGGTTAGATAGGATGTGCTTCCTCCATGTGGATCAGTCGCTCCGACGTTGGTCAGATTTTTGATGATGCTGAAATCTTTCTTATGACGCTCGAGGGGAGACAGCCCCTCGGTCAAGTCATCCAATGTACCCGCTTCAGTGGGGTAAAAAGTTTTTTCAGTAAAGCCGTAGCCCACACCACAAAAGATCATTCGGGTGGGAGGCTTGGCCAGACCAGAGGCGGCGAAAAGAGGATTGATACTCTCGAGCCAAGGCAAAGCTAGGAAGGCACTTCCCGAAGCCAGAAAGTTCCGACGTGATGGTAAAGATGAAGTCTTATCGTTACTCATACGGATTATTTCGTTTGAAAAAGTTTACTTCGGACAAGGTTGTGGATCAGTGATTTTGCTCGAAAGTCATCCTTAATGAGTTGGTTGGTTAATTTTTCCAGTTCATCTCCATCGGAGAACTCAGCGGATCGTCCCAACCCGTAACTCATCGTAGCTTCAACGAGGGAGCCAGCCAGTTTATTCTTCTGACTTAGGAGTAAAGCTTTGAACTGGCCGAAATCCTCATAGGTTTTTTTATCTGGAAAAGTCCCGCCCTGTTCGATGGGCTCCATGTTTTCCCCTACCTTCGCCTCATCGCGCCACAGACCCACCGCATCAAAGGTTTCCAACCCGTACCCAATTGGATCGATCTTGGCATGGCAGGAAGCGCACTGGGCCCTGGACTGGTGTAACTCGATCATCTTTCGAATGGGCAATGGTTCCTTTGAAGCATCGGTCAACTCCGGAACATTGGGCGGAGGATCAGCTGGAGGATCATTTAGGAATTTATCCAAGACCAGAGTACCTCTGATAATCGGTGAAGTCCGATCGCCGGTTGAACCCATGATCATGAAAGCAGTGGTCCCAATCAAGCCGCCTCTTGGGGAATCGGTCGGGAGATTGACCTTGCGGAAGCCTTGGCCGCTCACTCCCTTGATCCCGTAAAAATGGGCGAGCAGTGGATCAAGCAGTGCGAAACCCGAATCGATCAAGTTAGTAATGGGCAGGTTTTCCTTCACTAAATATTCGAAAAAACGGATCGGTTCCTTGCGGGCTGAATATCGAACTTGCTCATCGAACATCGGGTATTCCTCCGGGTTGACAGCAATGTCGTCAAACCGGTGCAAGTCAAACCACTGACTCACAAAAGCATCAAAGAAAGATTCAGCTTTAGGGTCAGCCAGCATGCGATCCACTTGTTTGGACAATACTTCAGGTTTTTTCAGCAGGCCATCTTTGGCCAACTTATAGAGAGCGTCGTCTGGCGGGCCGCTCCATAGGAAATAGGAAAGGCGAACAGCTAATTCCCTGTTATTTAAAGGAACACGTTTTTCGCCTGCTTCTTCTGCCTCGCTTAGGTAAAGGAATCCAGGTGAGGCTAGGATGACTGCCAAGGGATCCACCAAAGCTTGCTCCACCTCGAGACCTGAATTTCTTCCCAGGTCATAGAGCCTATGAATCTTTCCGAGGAAACTGGAGGCAATCTCCCTGCGGCGGAAAGCCTCATGGGCAAAAGAAGCAATCAGGGCCTTGGCTTCCTCATCGGTTCGTTCGACGGGCTGGTTCCTTTCAGGCGAGGGCCCGTTGGGGAAAGCCAACTTCTCAAAGAAGGTAAGTTCTCCATAGAATGGCCCCTCCACTTCCATACGATCAACGAATATACTCGACCAGTCCCCATATGGGTCGACCATTTTCACATAGTGTTTGCCATCAATCATCTCGTTGCGCCTCTCCTGAATCTGAAAACCGAAGTGACTCGAACCTTGCAAGGGCTTGTAGCTTACCTCGATCATCTCGTTCTTATGCGCGGTACCGTAAATTTTTAAGGGAGCCAAAACCCGTCCCTTGTCGTTGACGCTAACGAATGTTCTCGAATCGGGAGGTTCCTCGTTGATGCCGGCGAGTATACGTATCTTGTAGGTGCCCCGTGGATCATAGTTATGTTTTGTGATGCCGGCAGACCATCGACCGCCCATGCGTCTTGTCAGATAGAGTCCCTTTTCGATTAATTCCTTACTGAGGTACGCCCGTGGTCCTGACGAACGTTCGGCATGGAAGTGAAGGTAGTAATGCAATTCTCTTCCATCAAAGCGCCTATTTTTTTCGAAGGTCCTCGGAAAATCATCGTCCTTCCATGTTTTTCCTGCCTCCAAGGCAGCCACCACTTCGCGCCATCTCTCCATCCTCAGACGGTAGCGTTCGCGGATATTCTTGTTGGTCCGGACTTCCGGTTCCTCCACTTGTGTCTTGACTGGTTGTCGCCCACGATTTCCCAGAGCAAAGGCATCCTTTACAATCACTCGACCAGCTTCGAGGTATTTTTCAAAATGATAGGAGGAAAAAAACTGGTGAGCACCAATCGTATCATATGGATCAGCCGGATCATCCTCAGGCAACATCTCTGGATCGATTCGGAAGCCGAACAGATGTTCTATACTCTTCGCATACTCACGGCGGTTCAGCCGACGCATGGAAACTTCTCGGCCTTGACTGGAAAGTTGCCGGCGGGCTTTCTTCAAGCCTTCGGTCAATTCGGCTAACATCGCGGTCAACTCAGTCTTCCCCGGCTGTTTCTCATCCTTCGGCGGCATGTCGCCCGCGTTCAGCACATCAAGGATATCCTGCCAATGTGCGGCTATAGAATCGTTGGATAACTCAAGAGGCATTTCATCGAGACGAAGTTTACCTTTCTGTTTTTCGGGGCCATGACAACGGAAACAATTTTTCTTGAGGAATGATTTCATTGTCTCTTCCGGGAGAGACACGACTTGCCCGGCATCCAAGGCAAGAGGAAACAGTAGAGCAAAGATGGTTAAATAAGATTTATTCATCTCTGAGAGAATCCTACCCCACCATCCGTATTTAGAGAAGTTCAGAGGATTCTCTAATCAATGTGAGGAAAAAATAAGTGGAGAAATATTGATGTAGCGATAGCAATTGTAAGAGCCAACCAAAGCACAAAAGCGTTGGAGATCAAGGACAACCCTGTAAGGATAAAGGTGCGAATGTACTCCTTATTCTGACTTGGGCACCTTGTAGTTGTCGTAATAGGCCACGTTGCCTCCGCCTTTTCCCGACGAGACCTGACTACGGTG
>CAZZDT010000414.1:0-4398 GCA_964652435.1 uncultured Bdellovibrionales bacterium | reverse complement strand
TACTAAACGCATTGTCTCTTAGCCTCTGTAGACCTCGGCCGGCGCTGTCAAAGCCGCTGGCGACATAAACATCGCCGTTATTGGCCACCACGATTTCCCTAACATTGCTTGAAAAGAGGCCCTCTTTTTCTGTCCAGACTTGCCGTGTTCCGCCACCGCCAAACTTCGCCAAACCACCCCGGGTACCGACCCAGACAGAATCATCGTAACCAATGGCGATGCTCGTAATGATATGATGGGGTAATCCACTGATCTCCGTAAACGCCTGGAAAACGCCTCGACGATACAAAAGCAAGCCACCTTCGGTACCGACCCAAAGCTCTCCCTCGTTCCCAATCGCCAAAGCATGCACCTGGGATTCGAGCATTGCCTCGGTATTATATTTATCAAACACTACAAACTCTTGTCCGTCATAACGAACCAAGCCTTCTTGAGTGCCAAGCCAAAGATAGCCATCCAGGCTCTGAACAATTGCGGCCACTCCATTTTGCGGAAGTCCGTCATCGATCTGCCAAACGTCATGTAAATGCTGGTGAGTTTCTCGTTCTGGGTCGAGAGCGTGGGCGCTCGTGGCTGCAAGCAACACGGCGGACAGGCACGTGAATGCAATCATATAAGAGTGGGCTTTCCCCGTTCTTTTCATCTTGCTTAAGCTCCCCACTCCCGATTGTTACGAAATAGCCACTTGACCGCAACCTCCTACCAAAGTGATAACAATATTATGCACCTAGAACACTTTGACCCAAACGATATGCAAGACGCTCTCGGCGCCTCAACCACAACCACAGAGCATTTGAAACAAGCGTGCTTTGCCTATGCCCAGCACCGCCGTTTTCTGCCTCCATCCAGCCGTTCGGCCTTGGACCAAGCACTGATCAACTCACCACTTCAATACGCAAACGAGGCAGCTTTAGCCTGGGTCGACTCCGTGTTTGAATGCCTGGGAGTTACAGGAAAAGAGGTCCTTGAGCGTTATGAAATCGAGCCAAAGGCGCCCGGGGAAGCCCGTGATTATTCAGGCAAGAAAGTATCCGAGTTGCGCCAGGAGCAGCTTCTGCCACTGGTTCCAGAGTCACAAAAACAAACGCTTTGGACAACCTTTCACTCAAGCCGGCTGATTCAACCTGATGACCTATTGGGCCAAGTAGAGAACCACCCAACCTCTCTCCCGGACGAAGTTATATCCCATGGTTACGCGCCCATCGCCGCGCCAGATTGCGACGGGACCCTTTGGTATGGAGATATCGGAGATCTCTTTTTCGAACGTGCGCTTACTGAACGCTGGCTACAACCCGAGTGTGCAGCCTCTCTCAATCGGCTTTGCGATCAATATGGCATCAGAGTTCACTCGAACGTTAATGACACCGCGAAAAGCATGATGGATAGTCGATTGGACGGCGAATTCCTGAAACGCGCCACAATGCTCGGTGTGAAAAAAAATGAAGCATATCGGCAATTCTACAGCACTCAAGCATTGTGCATGGCCGGACTCTCCGTGGGCTTTATTAAGGCCAGAACATACGAGATCATGAATGAGGCCGGTGGTCTTAAAGAAAAGATATTCCCTGAGGTACAGGCACTTCTCCATGCTTTTTCCCGAGCGGGATTCGTGGTGGTCCCCATTTCGGCATCCCTTAACCTGTTGGTTGAAGTTGGCGTTACTTTTCTTGGCCTGCCCGGACGGCGGGCCCTTGGCGTGGCCACGCCACATGAATCGGGCGTCTTGGTTGGGGAGATGATTGAACCTATGCCTTATGGACAAGGCAAGATCACTCTGATTTCACAAATGGGTGGTCTTCCCCCAGCCGTTGCGCTGGGAGACTCATGGCAAAGAACAGATAAAGAGCTTTTAGAGGGAGCCGGCTTAGGTCTCGTGATCACGCATGACTCAGTGCCTGAAAACCTAACGGACTCGCTGCATTGCTTATCGACCCCGATTCCGAAGTAAACTTAAACGTCCACCTGGCCGACATAAAGCAAACCACCATCGGCGCCCCCGAGTACCACTAAGGAACGGCGGCCCCAGGCATCTACCGCCCAAACCCTCAAACCCATGCAGGTATGGTTTTTGTCTTCGATCCACGCGCGGTCGCCGCAGAGCGCATGTCCCACAGCTTGCGCCACATCCAACGTGTATCTCTCCACGACAACACGGCCGACGCTCACAAGGCGGACTGGCTGGCGCTCCTGGTAAAATTCGATGCCATCCAACTGGTCTTGTTCACCAAGCGAATCAATATGAAACCGATAAGCCTGCGGAAGCTTCTCAAGATCAAAGTCATCACAATTGATCTCCAAGCCCTCCTGACTCATCAGCTCTTCTACTTCTTCAAAAAGATTGTTGTGAGTTTGCCAGCTTGGACAAAAACCGATTTCAACCGAAAAGGATTTAACTGGGACGCCTTTTCTTAAATATTTTCCCTCGGCGATTACCCATACATCTTCGTCCGCCGCCCAATATTCATCGGTGGACTCCTCCTCGACAATGTCGAGCGACTCGCTTACTGCTTCTGTGAGCCGACCATCGTTGACGTCTAGATTCAATTCGTGTGGATGCCGGACCGGTCGCTCGCAGGCGTGGAGCGTTTCAAATACCGAGCCTAAGACCCTGCCTAAGACCTGGTGACTCTCAAGCTGTTTAGCATTGGCTAATGGATGGATATTTAAAAAGAGTTCCTTAGGAACATTGCCAAGTTTTCCATCTTCATTTGCCACGTTGTCGTGCATGCCTCTCAATGCATGTCGCGACAACAAACCAGACATATATTTAGAATGCACTAGCAGACTCATGCCAGTCGCCTCCATTTCTCTATATTTTGTCTGGAAACCCCTGTGCAGGCCCTTCTTGCGCAAGCCTGGCCTGGGTTGCACCCACAACCCACTCATAGCTAACATCGCCGAATCCGTTAGAAACTTAAGGGAAATACAGTAGCCGTGGTAAAAACCTAGGGTAAATGAGCATTTCGTCGGACGTCAAACGAGCCCGAGCTCCTCACTGTCAAGAATCAGTGTCACCGGGCCATCATTGTTCAGTGCTACGTCCATATCGGCGCCAAACCGTCCGGCATCCACCTTTCGCACACTTCTGCTTAATTCTGCCACAAAGCGCTCGCAGAGTTCGTTGGCGTGCTCTGGGGCCGCTGCTCCACCGAAAAATGGACGCCTGCCCTTTTTGCAGTCGCCGTACAAAGTAAACTGACTCACAACTAAGCACTCACCTTCGGCATCTACCACCGATAGGTTCATGCGGTCATTTGCATCCGGAAAAATTCGTAATCCAGATATTTTGGCTGCGAATGACTTTGCAACAGACTCGGTATCATTAGGACCGATTCCGAGAAAGACAAGCAGCCCCTTGCCAATACTGCCAACAGTTTCGCCATTCACATTGACGCTTGCTTGGGTTACGCGCTGACAAACTGCTCGCATTACAATTCCTTCTAATTGGCCCCAACGGTTCGGCGAATGACGGCCCCCGGGGTAACGCTTAACTGTATCTCTCGCTCAACACCGGCCACGTCGTTCCTTAGTGTCAACGTATGCTTGCCTGCGGGAACCGTCACTCCCGCCAAAGGGGTAGTTCCGATTTTCTTGTCCCCAAGATAAACATGGAACCATAACCCACTCGAACGCAAAAACAATCGCCCCGGCTGTTTCATTTCTTGCCTGGCCATTTGCTTTTTCGAGGGCTGAACGTTTTTTTTGCGTGACTTCTTCGCGAGAGGGGCCACTTTAGACGGCGCTGAATTTTGTCCTCTGGTTACCCCTGCTTCCTTTATCAAGTTAGCAGGCACCTCATTGATACCAGCCTTAAGCAGGACTGAGCGACTCCATACCTTATACCCCTTAAGCCGAAGCTCCAGTTCCAGAGTCGACCCCGCCTCTCCGGCTCTGACAGTCGCAGGAGTTATCTCCTCCGTCGAGGATCCATTGAGGTATATCTGAGCGCCCAGTGGTTCACTTACCACCCGGAGCGAAGCCTTAGAGTCCAGCACCTCTTGGACTTGAACGGGCGCTGTGCGCTCCATTCGCGCTTCCCCTTGATAAGAAATCCAACTAAGCGCCCCGAACACCATCAATAGCAGCGCTGCTGCCCAAAGCTTACTTGGCTTGGCAGCGGGAACGTCCTGGGCACTCTGATTATCATAAGGAACCGTGGGCTCACCCTCCATCGGCAAGGTAGCCGTTATGGAGGCAGACGAAGGGCCCTCTGGCCACGAGTCTGTGACGCCAGAGTCGGCTGATTCAAGCTCGCCATTCTGCGAGTCGGTTGTTACCTCCTCGAGCACCAAGGTACCTGATGAACGCGGGCTGGTGGACTCAGCCTTGGCGGGTACAATCTTACCAAGATCAATCGCGCCATCCGGACCCAATGTATAACGGAACCTCGCCAACGCG
>CAZZDT010000413.1:0-4403 GCA_964652435.1 uncultured Bdellovibrionales bacterium | reverse complement strand
GCTGGGCTACGGCTTGGCGTTGTTTTTGGCCCTGCCCTTTGTGCTGCGGCTCGCCTGGAATTGGTCCCAAGGTTACCCCACCAGCGAAGGGGCCATGGTGCCCTATCTCACCCTCGATTGGATGCGAGAGCGCAGCCTTATTGAGTTGGTTTTTCGGACCGCTACGACCACCACTCAAGAACCTTTGAACCATGGCTTGCTCGACATGTTGAGTTTCTCGTGGGTGAACTTTACGAAAATCATCCAGGGCTACAGCTGGGCTTTTATGCGCGAGGCTGGCGTATTGGAAATGAGTGGTTACGTTGTTGGCCTTTTATCGCCTCTGGGTTTTTGGTTCATTCGTCAGCGCCGTCATCGGGTGTTTACGGTGGTCTTGGCGCTGGGGTTCTTGGCGTTTCACAGTTTGTTGATTTTTGGTCACGAAGCCAGATTCCTCATGCCGGTTTTGCCCTTTGTGCTGGCTGCTGGCTTGTCGGCGCTTCAGGCATTGCTGGGCGAGAAAGCAGGCTTGGCTGTGGGGCAAGGGTTCACCCTGCTGATGGTGGTGCCGGCATTGGTGGTATCGCTCTACATTGTGGGTGAAGAGATTGTCACCGGTGAAGGCCGGCAGGTGTACGAAGAACTCAAGCACGCCTCGGAAATGATACCAGACGAGCACCAAACCATTGTGACGGTGCCCTTTCTCTCGGCCAGTTATTTCACCGGTCGCCATACCATTCCGCCGCCCTTGGAGCCCATGCAAGATTGGCTGGAGCAAGCACGCCGTGTGAAAGCTCAGGGGCTTTTGCTGCGCCGCTTGGGTGATGGTGGGTGCCTTCCCTATCATCCCAATATGAGACTCCATTCTGAAACCCGCCATTTTTGCTATTACAGTCTGGAGGGTGTGCTTCAGCCAAACCAGCCAGAAATCTCCGAATGGTCTACTTATTCGCCCCTAGAGGATGCGCTCCAAGTGCAGCACTCCGACCCTTATCGTTCGAGCATTCGGTTCGCTTTAGACAGTGCAACCCCCGTGGTTTATTTGGGCGCCGTCTTGGGCGCGCTGGTGCTCATGGGTGGCTTGGCGATTTGGCTACCCATGTGGCTCACCACATTTTGCGTGGTGCTTGTGTCGTTTGGGCTTTCGCTCTTTTTGGTTATTGACCACGATGAAAATACCGTGAAGCCGGTGGTGCGCACCATTGAGGAATCAGCCTTAGCAAAGGCAGGTTATGCGGATGTAGCCCTGTCTTTCGAGGCCTTGGCTTTGCCGGAGGCGGCTGCGCCCCTCTCTTGTGCCCTTCCTGCGGTGGTGGCCACTTGTCCGGCTCCTTTGTCCAACCATCGCTGCGATGGCGCCGAGGGCCCAGTGGTCATTGGGTGTCCGAATTGGTCCCGTCCCGCACCGGGTACCCAAGAGGCCGAGGCCATCACACGGCTTGTGGGGCAAGCCTTGGATGAAGCGGCTCAAAGATTAGACAACCAGGGCCTGCAGGTTTTACGGTTCGAGCGGCTTGTGATTGGAGTGCCAGCTCCCACTGAACTGTGATAGGCTCCCTTTATGAGCGCGCCTTCTGTTTTAGTTTTGAATCCGCCGGCCAATCAGCCCGTGTTTCGAGACCATTATTGCAGCAGTGAAGCCAAGAGCACTTATCTTTGGCAACCCTTGGATTTGCAGATCCAGGCCCTTTGGCTGCGTTCTCATGGGCTAAGAGTGACGGCCATAGACTCTATTGCCGAGGACCTATCGTTTGAAGCTGTCATGGAACGGGTGAAAGCGGTTCGGCCCACCCATGTGCTCATACTCACATCTATTCGTTCCTGGAAGCAGGATCGGGCTCTTTGCGCCCCACTTCGTGAATTGGGTGTGAAGCGGATCATTGCCAGTGGTGATTTCCTGAGATTCAAGACCGGGCCATTTGAAGAAGCGAAAGAGGTTTTGGATTGGATTCTCACGGATTTCTCGGCGGATGGTTTGGCCGAGAGCATACGCGAAGACAAGCCGGTGGAGCCGGCCATCTGTGATTTTGATGCAGACATTGAGGCCTTGGCTGGGCAGCTTCGTAAAGCTCCACTGGATTATCCACGAGAAGCGGAGCCAGTATTTGGTTACAGCCGTTACCGTTTGCCCTATCCGGGCTTTCATACCGCGGCCAGTGTGCTCACGAGTTTTGGTTGCACCTACCATTGCAAGTTCTGTCATGTGGGTGAGCTGGGTTACAAGCTGCGTGATCCCGAGCGCATCGTTCAGGATTTTGAAGATGCGGCGCGAAATGGTGCCACCTGCGTTTATGTTCGAGATGCCATGATCAATGGAAACCCAGGTCATGCCACCACTTGGATGGAAGCATTGGTGAAGAAAAATATTCAGATGCCCTGGGCAGCATTTATGACGGTTCGCCCGGCTCCTGAAGATTTGATTGCTTTAGCGGCGCAGTCTGGTTGTGAGCATGTGCAAATTGGTGTGGAGACCTTGAACCAGGATTTACGCAAAGACAACGGTAAGGCTATTTCCAATGAGCACACTTTGGAAATGATTGAGCGGTGCCACCGCCATGGCATTGAAGTTACCGCGCACATTGTCTTGGGGATGCCCGGTGAAACCGAGGAGACATTAGAGCAGACCTATCAGAACATTCATCGTTATGGCTTTGATTATGTGGCTTTGAACTTGGCCGAGCATCGTCCGGGGATTCCTTGGGATAAGCAAAATCGAATCCTGCCGGTTTTACCCGATGGAAACTCTGGCCCTGAGCTGGATATGCTTCAAGCTTGGCAACGCAAAATGTATCGGCGCTTCTATCTGCGTCCTGCCCGATTGGCAAAAGAAGGCATGGCTCGGCTGAAAACCGGCGATTTTCAAGATGCGCTGAGTTTAACGGCCAGTGTGACCAGTTGGCTCAAGAATTAAAGGTCGTACCATTTCGGCTGCCAGAGTTTATTGACTCCCGCAAAACCTTCAAACCGTTCTCGACGTGTGATGGTGTTCCAAGCCTGAACGCCCATGACCCGGTTGATGGAAAGGAAAAACCACCAGTGCAGGCGGCGCCGAACCGAGTGCTTTGAAAACATGCGCGATGCGTAGCGCAGTGGTTTTTTGATTACGAAATTTTGTTGGCACCAAGTGGTCCACTTGGCCACCTCTTCGCGGCTGAGGGTTTCGGTTTTCATGATTGGGTAGAACATATCGTACTGGGAGAAATCATGAACCTCGAGCCAACCATTGGCCTTGGCTTCATCGTAAAGTGGTGTTCCTGGAAACGGCGTACAGGGATGAAAGGCGGCAAAGTCTAAGTCGCATGCGTGGGCATGGGCCAAGAGTTCTCGAATAGACTCTTCGGTGTCGGTTCGGATGCCGGTGATGAAGGTGCCCTGGCGAAAGACTTCGGGATACTCATCTCTTAAAAGGTGAAATGCTTTGACCGCTCCGTCTTGGCTGTAGCGGTTCTTTTTAAGCCAATCCAAGCCTTCTTCTTGTCGTTCAATCCCGACCAGCACATGGCGAAGGCCGGCATCGACCATTTTGCGTAAGGTTCCGTTTCGATGCTGGCGGTCTAGGAGGTCGTAGCGAATAAATGCCCACCAGCCTAAATCGTATTTGCGTTCGATGATGGCGTCACAAAATTCTCGGAGCCACTTGTCACCTACATTCCAGGTGGCATCCACCCAAAAAAGATAACGAACCCCAAAGTCGTTGTAGAGGATATCCACTTCCTCCAGTACCTTCTCAACGGATTTGGTTCGGTACCAGGAAGAGCTGGCGATGGTGCCATCTTCAAGCATCTCGTGCCTATTCTCCATGGCTATCCACGAACAAAACTTGCAGGTGTCTACACAGCCTCGCCCGCGCTGAATGGTGGCGGCACGTGGCCAAAGCAGTCCAAATGGAGAATACTTTTTGACGGGCATCAAATCGAAAGCCGCGGGCGGTAAGTCGTCTAGATTATGAACAACCGGTGCCAAAGGTGTGTGAACGAGTTCATCCCCTTCACCTCGGTGGACCACACTGCGCAGTTCCGATTCAGGACCACCCTCGCGTCCGACTCTAAGAAATCTTTCAAATGCGATTTCACCTTCAAATCGAATGACGTAATCAATGGCGCTGCATTTCTTAAGGGCCCACTCTGGTTCGTGGGTAAAAACGTGGCCACCGGCCACGGTCACGATATTGGGATCGACATCTTTGACGATTTCAAAGGCTCGCATGGCATCGTGGGCGTAGATGACTTTTTCGCCAATACCTACCACATCCGGCCGGCGGTACATGATTTCTTTTCGAAGCGATTCGTAACCCACTTCTTCAACGCAGCAATCGAGGATTTCAACATCGACAAAATCAAGTTTGTCCCGGATCCAGGCTGCAAGAGTTGGATAATTCAGCGGGATCAGAAAGTTGTCACTTTGATTGATGATGGGCCAGTAAT
>CAZZDT010000412.1:0-4408 GCA_964652435.1 uncultured Bdellovibrionales bacterium | reverse complement strand
TGCTCCTGAAGAAGTCCACCTTTTCTGAACCGAACTCGAGCGTGGCTTCCGGCTGGTTCGATATGGATATCGCTGGCACCCATATCAATGGCCTGCATAAGCAGTAGGTCCACGGGTGTGCTCTGTGGATTCACCGCGATACGGGGTGCTTCTTCCACCTCTGGCTTTTCTTCAGATTCTGTTTCGCTGGGTGCCGGATTTTCTACATCACTCATGCTTAAAGAGTAGCGGGTACCCGTCACAAATCAAATACTTAACCGATTTTTAGAGGATTATAGCGTTGCCTTGATGTTTTGCTGGGCAAGATAGAGACCCAACGCAGAAGCGGCTGCGACGTTAAGGGAATCCACGCCGTCCGCTAAAGGAATGGTGCGACAACTGTCCGAAATTTCCCGAAGCTCTGCGCTCACGCCTGCACCCTCATTTCCGAATATGAGGGTTTTTTGAGCCGACGGTGTTAGTTCGTTCAACGGGGCCGCGTCACGGTGACCGGTCGTGGCAATGATTTCCATATCAATGTGGGCTTGCCGCAGTTGTTCGATAGCTTCAGCGGGGTCCGCGATGGCTATGGGGACTGTGAATATATGACCGGCGGATGCTCTTGCCGCTTTTCTGGTAAATGGGGATGCACCCTTGGGGTCAGCAACAACTAAATCAGCCCCGAATGCTGCCGCGTTTCGAATGATTGAGCCAACATTTGCAGGATCAGCCAATCTCTCCATGACAACCACCAGGGCCGACTTAGGCAGGGGCATGTGATGCTCTAAGCCAGTTGGAGGCGCGCCTGCATGGGCTATGCATCCGCGGTGCATATTGAATCCAGCTATCTCTTTGAGTTCGGCCGCCGAGCCCACAAAAACTGGTAAATCTGCTGGCGCAAGCTCTCGGATAAGGTCGAGTTTATTCTCCGTTACCAGAATGGAGTGCGTCTTGAAGTTGCTGGAGAGCAACCTTTCAACCAATCGTTGGCTTTCAAGAATAAACGAGTCGGGCGAATGCTTGCCGGAGCGAAGATTGAAATAAGGGGCCAGCCTTGAATCGGCAGGCCCCTCAATTCGAATAATAGGCATAGATGGATTAGACCTGATCCCAGATTGGAAGACGGGTAAATGTAGCCTTGCGCTGTGGTCCCACGCTCACAATTGCCACTGGTATACCAAGAAAATCTTCGATCAGCTTCACATAGTTGCGAGCAGCTTCAGGGAGATCTTGATATTCACCAAGCTTGGTCGTGTCACTGTTCCAGCCAGGCACATCTTCATAAACAGGTTCAATCTTGTCCATGAGATTGGCGTCTGTTGGGAAGTCCTTGGTTTCAACGCCGTTGATTCGGTACGCTGTACAGACCTTTAGGCTTTCGAAATGGTCAAGAACATCCATTTTGGTTAATGCAATATGGGTGAGGCCATTGATTCGACGGGCATACCGAAGAGCTACCAAATCGATCCAGCCGCAGCGGCGCGGGCGACCAGTGGTTGTGCCAAACTCTCCACCATGCTGACGCATGGATTCACCCAAATCATCGTCAAGCTCCGTAGGGAATGGTCCGCTACCAACCCGCGTTGCATATGCTTTGGCGATACCAAGAACCAGCTTGATTTCTGTCGGCCCAATTCCGGACGCAGCACATGCACCGCCAGCTGTTGGACTTGATGATGTTACAAAGGGGTAGGTCCCGTGATCGATATCCAGCAGAGTACCCTGAGCACCTTCGAAAAGAACACGCTTGTTCTCTTCAAGCTGGTCATTGATCAAATGCGGCGCGCTGCAGATAAACGGACGAAGACGCTCGTGCGCTTCCTCTAGATATTTAGCAACGGATTCCACGGTCCATTCAGTACCTTCAAGGGCAGCTTTGTGCTCTCGGAAGTGCTGTTCCAATTTTGTTCGAAGAACATCAGGATAAGCCGGGTCGGCTAGACGGATTCCGCTTCGGCTGATCTTATCAGCGTAGGCTGGTCCGATTCCTCGACCCGTTGTACCAATTTTAGCACTTCCTTTTTGCTCCTCTGCACTCAAGTCCAGCTCTTTGTGAGTAGGCAGAATGTAGTGCGCTTGGTCGGAAAGGCGTAGCCTGTCCACCTCGACACCTTGCTCGATCAGCGAATCGATTTCGCTTAGGAGCTTTTCAGCATCGATAACAACACCGCTGCCCAGAAAGCAGAGGGTGTCGTCATGCAAGATGCCTGATGGAATGAGATGAAACTTGTAGGTTGTGTCCTCTACAACGATGGTGTGTCCAGCGTTGTTGCCACCTTGATAACGGACAACTGCGTTGGCGCCTTCGGCCAAGTAGTCGGTTATCTTGCCTTTTCCTTCGTCGCCCCATTGGGCGCCTACAATCACAACTGCGGGCATTTTATTAACCTTTGATGTTAGCACGGTCGAAAATAGTATCGATGTGCCGTGTATAAGGGTCCAGTGAAAAGGCTGCTGCCAGAACATCCTCAGGGACGTTGGCTTTCACCATTTCTTCTTCAAGGAGGGCTGATTGGAAGTCGTCTGCTTCGCCGCCCCAAACACGCATGGCCGCGGTTTGCACGCTCTTATACGCCTGTTGTCTTTCGAGGCCGGCTTTCAGCAAGCACCCAAGAACAGTTTGGCTAAAGAGCAAACCCTTGGTGTTATTCATATTTTCAATCATGCGCTCGGGGTAAACCAAAAGGTTTTCAATGACGGATGTCATTTTGAGAAGCATGTAATGAGCAACATGGAATGCGTCGGGGCAGATCACGCGTTCAACCGATGAGTGGCTAATGTCGCGGTCGTGCCATAACGCTACGTTTTCAAATGCGCTCATCATGTAGCCGCGCAGCAGGCGTGCCATGCCAGTTAAGCGCTCACACGTAATTGGGTTGCGCTTATGCGGCATCGCAGATGAACCCGTCTGACCACGCGCAAAGTATTCTTCAGCTTCACGCACATCGGTGCGCTGCAGCGAACGAATCTCTGTTGCAAAACGCTCGATGCCAGCACCCAAAAGGGCCAGGGCGCTTAGAGCATTTGCATGGCGGTCTCGGGGAACCACCTGCGTGGCCACCGGTTCAACATTGAGTCCCAGCTTGTTCATGACGAACGCCTCGAACTCAGGGTCTGTTTGACTGTAGTTACCAACCGCGCCAGAGAGCTTAGCGTAAGACACATCGGCTGCAGCAAGCTTGAGTCGCTCAATGTGGCGAGTCATTTCGCTGTGCCAACCTGCGAGTCGGAGTCCAAAGGTAGTGGGCTCCGCGTGAACACCATGGGTTCGTCCTGCGCATGGAGTGGTCTTGTATGCGAGCGCTTGTTTCGCGAGTGCATCACGAAGTGCTTCTGCCGCAGGGATGACCACCTCAAAGCTTTCCTTGAGGGACATAGCCAGTGCTGTATCCACGACGTCTGAGCTGGTCATACCTCGGTGGATGTGACGGCAAGCTGGCTCACCTACTGTTTCAGACATGGAGCGCACAAAGGCAACCACATCATGGTTGGTCTCTTTTTCGTGCTCTCGAATCCGCTCAGCGTTCTGGTGATGGCCCTTACGGATGGCTTCAATGTCTTCGTCAGAAACTTCACCACGAGCATGGAATGCTTCACAGGCAGCAATTTCAATCTGAGTCCATCGCGCGAACCGGGATTCATCATCCCAGATCTTGGTCATCTCTTTGGTTTGGTAACGTGTGATCATAGTTCTTAGTACTCCGTAGGAAGTGTCGCTTTGAGAACCTTCTCTTTGTCTTCAGCAAGTACTGCGTCCATGCGCTCTTTTACTTCAGGCATAAAAGGAGCCAGCATGCGGGCGCATTGGTAAGCAGCGTTCTTGCCGCCAGCTTTGCCAATTCCCATTGTCGCAACAGGAACACCGCCAGGCATTTGAGAGATGGCCAACATAGCGTCCATGCCGCCGAGGGTTCCGGCTGGAATTGGAATTCCTAGAACTGGCAGACGGCTATGAGCGGCTACAACGCCACCGAGGTGAGCGGCCATGCCGGCAGCTGCGATAATGATTTTACATCCACGCTCTTCTACTGTGCCCAGGTACTCTACGAGTTCATCCGGAGTACGGTGAGCGGAAAGAACCTTGGCTTCGTGCGCAATGCCGAAGCGGTCAAGTGCCTTGCGGCAACCAACCAATACATCATGGTCGTTAGCGGATCCCATTAATACAGTAACTAAAATTTTGTTGTCTGACATGACTCAGTTCCTTTAGATTTCTTTATGGCTGCCAATGTCTTGGCGGTATTGAACACCGTCAAAATTGACATGTTTAAGTGCATTGTATGCCCCATTACGGGCATTTTCTGGTGTTTTACCTTTGCTGACCACGGCGGCTACACGGCCACCGCTTGTCTTCAAGGTCGAATCTTCTGTTTTGGTACCGGCATGAATCAACCAGCAGGATTCAGCGTTCAGCTCGCTGCCTACATCA